>CACXYD010000023.1 GCA_902771755.1 uncultured Ruminococcus sp.
AAAGTTGTAAATCAAAATCTGAATAACAATATATATGCCAGTGGGATTCAAAATTCCCCACTGGCTATTTTAATTCAAGAATGTGCGTTTGACGGTTACCAGTAATTGTCTGTACAAAACATTCGGTGTGCCACAACTGTCCACACAATAAATATGCGACCGTGAACAATTTCCCATTTATCCCACGAACTCTTGAAATCATATGCAATAATTGGTATAATTATAGTTACAGCTCATTTGCTGAATTTAAGGGAGGACTACACTATGTGTCAGAAAAAACCATTTTACATTACAACGCCTATTTACTATCCGTCAGGCAATCCCCACATCGGTCATTGCTACACCACCGTTGCTTGCGACTCTATCGCTCGTTACAGACGAATGCAGGGATACGATGTTATGTTCCTTACAGGTACGGATGAACACGGTCTTAAAATTGAACAGAAGGCTGCTGAAAAGGGTGTTACTCCCAAAGAGTATGTTGACGAAATTGTAAAGACATTCAAAGGCTTATGGAAATTTATGAACATAAGCTATGACAGATATATCCGCACAACAGACGATTACCACATTGAAACAGTTCAGAAAATTTTCAAGGAACTGTATGACAAGGGTTACATCTACAAGGGCGAATACAAGGGCAAATACTGCACTCCTTGTGAGAGCTTCTGGACAGAAAGCCAGCTTATTGACGGCAAATGCCCCGAATGCGGAAGAGAAGTTACAGAGGCAAAGGAAGAGGCTTACTTCTTCAAGATGTCACCATTTGCCGACAGAATTGAAAAACTTCTCACAGAAACAGACTATTTACAGCCAAAAACAAGAGCGGTTGAGCTTGTAAACAACTTTATCAAGCCGGGTCTTGAAGACCTTTGCGTATCAAGAACAACTTTCAAATGGGGCATTCCTGTTACATTTGACGACAAGCATGTTGTTTATGTTTGGATTGACGCACTTTCAAACTATATCTCCGCTCTCGGCTACAAAAACGAAAAGTTTGATGAATTTAACAAATATTGGCCTGCCGATGTTCATATGGTAGCAAAGGATATTATGCGTTTCCACGCTATTATTTGGCCTGCAATGCTTATGGCTCTTGACCTTCCACTTCCAAAGCATCTTGCCGTTCACGGTTGGATTACTTTCAACGGACAGAAGATGTCAAAGTCACTCGGCAATGTTGTTGACCCGTTCGTACTCGGCGAGCGTTACGGCGCTGACGCAATTCGTTATCACATTATGCGTGAAATGGCTCTCGGTGCAGACAGCTCATTTTCAAACGAAATTATGATTAACCGCATTAACTCCGACCTTGCAAACGGTCTTGGCAACCTTGTTTCAAGAACAGTTGCAATGGTTCAAAAATATTTTGGCGGCACACTTCCTACAGAGCGTGAAAGCGGCGAATTTGACGATGACCTTATCGAGGTTGCAACATCGCTCCGTGCAAAAGTTGACGATTTTATGGACAAGACTCAGCTTCAGAACGCACTTGCCGAAATCTTCAAACTTGTATCCCGTGCAAACAAGTACATCGACGAAACCGCTCCGTGGGTTATTGCAAAGGACGAAACTAAAAAAGCAAGACTTGCAACAGTTCTTTACAATCTTCTCGAATCAATTCGCATTGCCTGCACTCTTCTTTCGGCATTTATGCCAACAACAATGCCAAAGGCTCTTGAGCAGATTGGCGCTTGTGAAAAGTGTGCAAGCTATGAAAACTGCGACAAATTCGGTGTTCTTCCCGCTGATGTTACAGTTCACAAGGGTGATGCACTCTTCCCACGAATTGATGTTGAAAAGGAAATTGAAGAGCTCAACAGTATCATCAAGAACAACGAGGGTGAAAGCGAAGAAACAAAGGCTCTCCGTGAAGAACTTGAGGGTGTTGCACAGATTGGCATTGATGATTTTGCCAAAGTTGACCTCCGTGTTTGCGAGGTTAAGACTTGCGAACCTGTTAAGAAGAGCAAAAAGCTTTTACAGTTCACAATTTTTGACGGTGTAAAAGACAGAACCGTTGTCAGCGGTATTGCAAACTACTACAAGCCTGAGGAGCTTATCGGCAAGAAGATTATCCTTGTTCAGAACCTCAAGCCGGCAAAGCTCTGCGGTGTTGAAAGCTGCGGTATGATTCTTTCAGCAGTTCACGGCGACGATTTAAAGGTTGTATTTGTTGACAATATGCCTGTCGGCTCAAAAATCTGTTGATTTATGTTCGTGTAGATAGACGGCGAGCCGCCGTTCCCGGTTCGTGTAGATAGTTTGTTAAATAAGAAGCTATCAATGCCCGAGCGTAACTGTAGGGGCGGATATTATCCGCCCGCAAGCAACGGCAGAAATCATATGATAAATAAAACCATATAAATGTGAAAAGTTAATTTTTACTGAAATTTAATTTTCACCTATACAAAACCATTCTTTAATGTGGGCGGTCAATGACCGCCCTACTTTTAGGGAGATATACCGATGTCACTTTACAATAACATTTTCGATGCGCATGCACATTATGATGACAAATGGTTTGACGATGACCGTTTTGAACTTTTGGAAAACATTCACGCAAAGGGCGTGTGCGGAATCGTCAACAATGCGGTTGACCTTGAAACTGCGAAAACCTGCATTGAATATGCAGAAAAGTTTGATTTTATGTATGCCGCAGTCGGATTTCACCCCGAAAATCTCGAAAATATTCCCGACAACTACCTTGAACAGCTTGCCGAGCTTTCAAAGCACAAAAAGGTTGTTGCAATCGGCGAAACGGGACTTGACTACCACTGGGACATTCCCAAAGATTTGCAAAAGCGTATTTTTGAGGAGCAAATCAAGCTTTCGCTTGACCTTGAAATGCCGCTCATAGTTCACGACCGTGAGGCACACGGTGATGTGTATGACCTTTTGAGAAAGTACAAGCCGAATGCGCTGATTCACTGCTTTTCGGGCAGTGTTGAACTGATGCGTGAGGCGGTTCGTATGGGAATGTACATCAGTCTCGGCGGTGTTGTGACATTCAAAAATGCTCGTCACAGCCTTGAAGTTGCATCGGAAATTCCGCTTGACAGGCTTCTGCTCGAAACTGATGCCCCATATATGGCACCGGTGCCGTTCCGTGGCAAGCGTTGCGACAGTTCAATGATTGTCTATGCCGCTGAAAAAATCGCATCTCTGCGTAATATGAGCATTTCGGAACTCCTGCAAATCACCTGCGACAACGCAAAACGATTTTACAATATTGATAATTGATTCATAAAAAAGACACGGTCGGAATCCTTATTCGGAAATCCGACCGTGTTTTGCGTTCACAAACTTTTATCTATTCACTTTTACTTTTTACCTACATTTGGCATATTGCCAAATGTATCATTCGTCGCTTGCTTTTTTGCGCATATTTTTGTGCAAGAAGAAGAGTCCTATTGAAATGATGAGGAAAACCACGGAGCAGATTGCAAGTGCAATCAAAATGCTGTTTGCGCCCTGAACAAAGAGATTATAAAATGCTCTTGATTCAATATTGATTTTGCTCATATAACCTGTTGTGAGCAGTACCGCAGGGATAATTCCCACAGTGAGGAATGTTCCCGAAGTTGCGTAACAGATGTATCTCACTGCCCTATGTTTCCAACGGTTTGCAAAAATGATAATCACGCAAAGAATTGCGGCAAAAACTACAAGTCCGCCGATTAAAAGCGGCATCATATTTTTCAAAGCTATAAGATACGGAGAAAGCATTGAGAACATCGGTATTCTGAGATTTGCCTCATAAACAGACGCAGCTCTTTTTATAAGATATTCCCTACTCTCATCGCTTGCAACCTTAACATTATTTTTCTTTATGTAGCTGTCAAGCTCTGTATTGAACTGCTGACGAAACGCAACAGTGCTGATTTTTGCCGAACTGCCGTTATAAAAGCTTTCAAGATAATTCTCTGTATCATCGTGAATTGTTACAGTATCAACCACATTTTCAAAAAAGCTTTCTTCAAGACCCGATGCGTAACCGAGGTCAACAAGTTCTTTTGTTATTTCATCTTTTTTATCGGTGAAATAATTGGTTGTATTCATATTGTCGAGAATATACGAGGGATTCAATATTGTGGCCTCAAGCATTACCGACATTGAAAGCAACAGCAATACAAATGACAAAATAAACGAAAGTATACAGAAAACAATACTTCTCATCTTAGATTGCATATCAGTTATCCCCCTTTTCTATCGGGGTTCCCGACACAAGTTTTGCATACACAAAAAATCTTTTTGATGTAAGTCCCAATTCATCAAACGGATAGCAGGTGTACATAACCAGATTTTCGTAATCGGTTGAAAGGTCATAGGCACTGTCATCTTTAGCGCTTTTCACGGCAGTATCGGTAATTTCGTACACATAGTTGCCGTAGCTTGTTCTGATTTCAACCTTTTGACCAATCTGCGCATTTTTAAGACCGTTAAAATAGGTGTTGTTATGGCCTGCAACAAGAATTGTTCCGCCATAACCGGGGACAAAACTTCCTGCGTAAATGCCGACGCCGTTTCTCAAAGCGACATCGCCGTCACCGAAGAACAGGTTTGCGTCAACATTGCAGTCATTTATTATAAGTTCACCGAACAGATTGCCATAGTTTGGATACTGAACGGAATCATTTTTTACATAAGTTTTTTCCTTACCGTCAGAGTCTTTCTTGGTCACGGTAGGAACAGTTGTGTTTTCTGACACGGGCACAAAAATGTTATCGTACTCTGTCGAATAATCCTTTTCGTTATCCGAAAAGAACATACCCACTGCTGAAATTATCGGAGAAAATGACGGAACAAATGCCAAATACAGCACCAGATATGTTACAAGACAAAATATAATGGGAAGAATTATAAAACTCTTCCCATTCTTTGTTCTATGACCGTGTCTGATTTTTTTATCAGACATTAAAATCAAGCTCTTTCTTTCTTAGTTTTTACGAGGTAGAAAGCACCGCCAGCTACCATAATAAGTGCTACTGCTGAAACTGCTGCAACACCGCCGAAGTTAGCCTCAGCACCTGTTGTCTTGATAGCGTTGTTATCCTTAATCTGTCCTGCTTTTGTAAGAGTCGGAACAGCTGAGAATGCAACCTTACCGTTTGTGTCATAAATTGTAAGAGTCTTTGTTGATGTGTCATATGACATTGTCATACCAAGAACGCCTACAACTTCTTTACCGTAAGCAAGAAGTGTCTGCTTCTGAGCAAATGTAAGGTCAGCGATATTTGATGCGCCTGAGTTCTCAAGGAAGCTCTCGCCCTTCTTGAGGATAGCGATAATATCATTTGATTCATCTGCTGTCATATCAATTGTGTTAAAGTAGTTCTCAGCCTGGTTTACAAATTCGCTTGGAATAACCATCTCTGAACCGTTCATCTTTACAGATGTCTTGAGCTCGTTAAGAACAGCCTGCTCATTATCATTGATGCCTGCTGCGAAAGCAGTAAAGGCTGTTGCTGCAACAAGGATGAGTGCTACTAACATTGCTGATAACTTTTTCATAGTTCATACCACCTTGTACCATATTTGTATTTTGTTTTCATCAGCAAGGAGCTAATCGACGCCCTCGCACAGGCAAATCACCCACACGAAAATTTCGTCTTTTAACTTCTTTACTCCGTATTATACTACATATATTCCCAGTTGTAAAGTACTTTGGAACATTTTTCGTCATAATTTTTATTTTTTTGCGGTATATTTAAGGCATTCTATTCTTCAAGTTAAATATAACAATTTTTCATTTTAAACTCATTTTTATTCACCTATGATACTAATATCCATATCATCTTATATATCATAAGCGCTGATTTTCTCGATTAAATTCCGTTTCTGCATTTTAGCTTTATGCGATATGTATAAAAAATCTATACATACATACATACTAATAGTAAGCGTAGAATTTTTTTGGCATTTTAACCGCATTTTTGGTTATTTTTTTCATCATTTTAAACCAAAAACCGGAACAGTAGTCAAAACAACCAAAAGCCGACTTATACAAAGTTTTCAAATATGTGCATTTTATGTGCATTTAACAAATACTTTCGGACACATAGCATAAAAGGGCGAAACCCCACTAAATATGCCTATTTTTCTGCTATTTTGTCATATTGCATTTTTCTATAAAATAAAATATAATATACTTGTTAATTTTGAAGAATTTAGAGCCTTTGTATTTTGTAAAAAGTCCGACAAATTCGGCACAATCAATCTGCACTATGTTATACAAAGCTCGGGAGGAGTATATTTAATGGAAATATCATTCAAGGATATAACGAGAATCATCAAGAAAAATGCAGTATTTATTTTGGTGCTCTCGTTTTTGTTTGCAGCAGTATCATTTTTTGTGACAACCTTTTTCATTCCGAAAACCTACACTTCAAATGTAAAGTTGTATGTTGAAACAAGCTACAAAAATCAATCGGCATACGAGGACTACCAGAGTGTAAACTACGCAAAGAATCTTGTGCTTACATACATTGAACTTCTTGATTCAAATTCATTCTACAATCAGATTTCCGAAGAGCTTAAAGAAAAATACACTGCTTCACAGCTTAAATCAATGATTAAGTTTGAAAGCATTGAGGACACTGAGGTGTTCAAAGCAACCATAACATCAGACAGTCCTGCCGAATCGAAAAATATCGGCGATGCAATTGCAAAGATTGCACCAAAGACAATTGCAAATGTAAAGGACAACGCAAAGCTTAAGATTGTTGATGAAGCAACTCTTCCAAAAGCTCCTGCATCACCGAGCGTATCAAAAAATGTAATTATCGCATTTGCGGCGGGTCTTATTATTGCTTTGATTGTTTCATTCATTCGTGACTTTATTGATGTAAAGATTAAGTACAACGAAGAGATGACAACTGTTCTTGATTTACCGCTGCTCGCAGCTATTCCTGATTTTGAATATTTTTCAAATACAAAAGCCGCAAACAAAAAGTTAAACGAATACTCATCAGACAAGTAATTTGAGAGGAAGTGAGAGCAATGAAAAAGAATAAAATAGATCGTTCAATCGACACTGAGGCATTAGGCTTTCAGGTCAGAGAATCATACAAAGCAGCAAGAACAAATATTGCGTATTCAATAATCAAAAAGGGATGCAAAAAAATCGCCTTTACATCATCAACAAAGGGCGAGGGCAAAACAGTAACATCAATCAATGTTGCATCGGCTCTTGCACAGCAGGTTGACACAAAAGTACTCATTATCGAATGTGACCTTCGCCGTCCGAGAGTCAACACTGCACTCAAAATCTCACCTGCTCCCGGTCTTACAAATTACCTTAACGAGGAATGTACTCTTGAAGAGGCTATCAAAGACACAAAGATTGATAATCTCAAGGCTATTACCTACGGTGCAATTCCTCCGAACCCATCGGAGCTTCTCGCAAGTGAGCTTATGGCTGACCTTATCAAAACAGTTGAAAAAGAGTTTGACTACATAATCTTTGATACTCCGCCTGTAGGCGTAGTAATTGACGCCGTACCGATTCTCAAAGCGGCTGACGGTGTTGTAATAGTTATAAGAAACGCATCAACGACCTACCCTGAGCTCTCAAAAACAGTTGAGATTATTGAGAGAACAAACGCAAAAATCATAGGCGTTATTCTTAACCGTGTAAAGCCTCATAAGACCAACAAGGGCAAGGGATATTATTCAAGATATGGCGGCTACTACGGAAACTCCGAAAAGTATTAAGTCCTGAAATATACCTTAACAGTAAACAAACCACCGTGAAAACGGATTAAATCAGGAAATCGGAGGGAGAGCATGGAATCAGTTATGAAAACAACAAAATACAATAAAACCAATATTGCGACATCTTCTAAAACAGTTGAAAACAAGCCTGTTTATAGCTTTATAAAGCGTACCTTTGACATTGTATGCTCACTTATCGCTTTAATAGTTCTTTCGCCTGTCTTTCTCATTCTGGCAATTCTCGTAAAAACCACAAGCGAAGGCCCTGTGTTCTTTGCACACAAGCGTGTCGGAAAGAACGGCAAGGAAATTAAAATCTACAAATTCAGAAGTATGGTGACAAATGCCGAGGAGCTTATCAAACAGTTCACTCCTGAACAAAAGGCTGAATATGAAAAGAACTTCAAGCTTGAAAACGACCCGAGAATCACAAAAGTCGGAAAATTTATGAGAAAAACAAGTCTTGATGAGTTGCCGCAGCTTTTGAACATTCTCAAAGGTGACATTTCAATCGTCGGTCCAAGACCAATTATGGAGGTCGAAACCGAAATTTACGGCAACTACCGTGATATGCTTTTGAGCGTAAAACCCGGTCTTACAGGTTTTTGGGCAGCAAACGGCAGAAGTGACACTACATACACACGCAGAAGAGCGATGGAAATTTACTATGTAAAGAACCGCTCTTTGTGGCTCGATATTAAAATTATTTTCAAAACTTTCGTCTCCGTATTCAAGGGCGAAGGTGCAGTTTAAGGAGGTACTGTGATGAAAGCTGTTATACTTGCAGGTGGTTTTGGAACAAGAATTTCCGAGGAATCACAGTTCAAGCCGAAACCTATGATTGAAATAGGCGGAATGCCGATTATGTGGCACATTATGAAGCTTTATTCCCACTACGGAATAAACGAATTTGTTATATGTGCCGGCTACAAACAGCATGTAATCAAGGAATGGTTTGCCGACTACTTCCTTCACACCTCCGACATCACCTTTGATTTTACACAGGATGACAAGATAATCGTTCACAACAAGAGAGCGGAACAGTGGAAAGTTACTGTTGTTGATACAGGACTTAACACAATGACAGGCGGCAGACTCAAAAGAGTTCGTGAGTTCATCGGCAACGAACCGTTCTTTATGACCTACGGTGACGGTGTTTCAAATGTCGATATAAACGCTCTGCTCGAATTCCACAAGAAGAGCGGAAAGCTTGCCACTATGTCTGCGGTAAAGCCTGACAGCCGTTTTGGTGTGCTTGATTTATCCGAGAACAGCGAAGTCAAGGCATTCCGTGAAAAGAGTGCCGTTGATTCAGGCTGGATTAACGCAGGCTTTATGGTGCTTGACCCGAAAGTGCTTGACTATGTTAAGGACGATACAATAATGTTTGAGCGTGACCCGATGGAACAGCTTGCAAGCGAAGGTCAGCTTATGTGCTACAAACACAACGGCTTCTGGCAGTGTATGGACACATTGCGTGACAAGGAAAGGCTTGAAAAGTTGTGGACTGAAAACAAAGCTCCGTGGAAAGTGTGGGAAGATTGATGCTTGACTTCTATAAAGGCAAAAAGGTGTTTGTAACAGGACACACTGGTTTCAAAGGCAGTTGGCTCTGCAAAATCCTTGCAAATGCAGGTGCAGAGGTTACAGGCTATTCGCTTGAACCACCCACAAATCCTAACCTTTTTGAAATTGCAAATATTGCAAATATTAAAAATGACATAAATTCCGTAATCGGAGATATAAGAGATTTCGATTCGCTTAAAAAGGCATTTGATGAGGCACAGCCTGAGATTGTACTTCACCTTGCTGCACAGCCGATTGTGCGTGACAGCTACAAAATGCCTGCATATACATATGAAACAAATGTTATGGGAACTGTCAACATTCTTGAATGTGTAAGACAGTCCGACTGCGTAAAATCGTTTCTTAATGTTACAACCGACAAGGTTTATGAAAACAAGGAATGGCAGTGGGGTTATCGTGAAAACGAACCTCTTGACGGCTTTGACCCATACTCAAACAGCAAAAGCTGTTCCGAGCTTGTGACACACAGCTATAAAAATTCATTTTTTGCAGACGGCAGAACAGCCATTTCCACAGCAAGAGCGGGTAATGTCATCGGTGGCGGTGATTTTGCAAATGACCGAATTATTCCCGACTGCGTTCGTGCCTTGGAAAAGGGCGAGGATATTATCGTAAGAAATCCTTTCTCAACAAGACCGTATCAGCATGTGCTTGAACCGCTTTTTGCATATCTTATGATTGCAAAGGCTCAGTATGAAGATATTAAATTTGCCGACTATTACAATGTCGGACCCGATGAATGTGACTGCGTAACAACAGGCGAGCTTGTTGACTTGTTCGTAAAGTATGCCGGAAACATAAAGTGGGTTAATAAGAGCGAGAAAAATGCCGTGCACGAGGCAAACTTCCTCAAACTTGATTGCTCAAAGCTCAAGTCGGTTTTTGGTTGGACACCGCATTGGCATGTTGACAAGGCTGTTGAAAAAACAGTTGAATGGTCACGCTGTTATATGAACGGTGGCGATGTTCGCGGCTGTATGGACGAACAGATAAATGATTTTCTTAAAAGCAGAATTTAAGTTTACAACGAATGATATAAAAGAGGTTAATCTATGAAAAAAGCAATTGTAACAGGAGCAAACGGCTTTGTCGGTTCAAATGTCTGCAAAAGACTTTGTGCTGACGGTGTAAAGGTTTTTGCTGTTGTAAAGGACGAAAACGAAAAAATCGAAAAATTTGAATATTGCGAGCTTGATGAGGTTGAAACTCTGGCTGATAAGATTTCAGACAGAGATGTTGATGTTTTCTACCACTTTGCATGGGTAGGCTCAGCTGGTCCGCTCAGATGTGATGAAAACATTCAGCTTCAGAACGCACTTTGGACAGCAAGAGCACTCAGAACAACAGACAAAATGCAGTGCAAAAAGTTTGTCAATGCCGGTTCTATTATGGAAAAGGAAACCTACACTGCTGTTTACACTCAGGAAAGCAAACCGGGTCTGCCCTACATTTACGGTGCGGGCAAGCTTATTGCAAGAGCAATTTGCAAACCGATTGCAAACAGCCTTTCAATTGACCTTTGTTGGGCAGTTATTACAAACGCTTACGGTGCCGGCGAGGTATCACCTCGTTTTGTAAACTCAACAATCCGCAAGATTATTGCAGGCGAACCGCTGCAGTTTACCGCTGCAACACAGAACTATGACTTCATCTACATTGATGATGTTGCAAAAGCGTTTGAGGCTATCGGAGAATACGGTATAGCTAACAAGGAATACACTATCGGCAGCGGCAACGCAAGACCGCTCAAGGAATTTATCCTTGAAATGCAGCAGGAGCTTGCTCCCGACGCAAAGCCGATTTTCGGTGATGTTCCTTTTACGGGAGTAAATATGCCACTTGAGGCATTTGATACAACCGATATTGAAACAGATTGTCATTTCAAACCCGAAATTTCATTTGCAAAGGGTGCAAGAATGACTATGGACTGGATTAAATCAGTTGACTAAGACAACACAGAGGGCGAAATGTAACTTTCGCCCTTTCTATGTGTAAGGGTATTGCTTTCATATAAAGATATTTTAAAGGAGAGAAAACGATGATTCAGAAGTTTGAATTTTGCAACACAGATTTTGAAGGCGCATATCTTATCAAGCCTTTTTGTGCAACAGATGTAAGAGGTGCATTTATAAAGGATTATTCCAAGGAAGTTTTTGAGGCAAACGGTCTTAAGCATGACCTTGCAGAAGTTTTCTACACAGTATCACACAAGGGTGTAATCCGTGCACTCCACTTTCAGAGAGTTCACGAACAGGCAAAGCTTGTAAGATGTATTAAGGGCAAAGTTTTTGATGTTATCGTTGACCTTCGTCCCGAATCACCGACATTCAAAAAGTGGCAGGGCTTTTACCTTTCAGAGGAAAATATGAACGAACTCTATGTTCCCGAGCACTTTGCACACGGCTATCTCGTTCTTGAACCGTCAGTTGTTTCATACAAGTGCGGTGAAAAATTCTACGGTGAATACGACGACGGCATTATGTACAACGACCCCGATTTTGGCGTTGAATGGCCGTTTGATGAAATCGGCGGAGAAGAAAACCTTATCCTTGCCGACAAGGACAAAAATCTTCAGACATTCAAGGAGTTTGAAGAAAAAATATCTTAAATAATCAAAAATTCACCTACGGAGGGTCACAATGAATGTAGTTTATTCAAGCTCTGACAGCTATGCACCTATTGCCGGTGTGTCACTTTATTCCTTGCTTGTAAACAATACAGAAAGCGAAGAACTTAATATATTTATTGTTGATAACAATATAAGCAAAAAAAACAAAGACAAATTCATTTCAATGTGCAATGAATTTTCAAGACCACTTTATTTTGTTCCGATTGCCGATATAGAAAAACTTGCAGGCACAAGCATTGACATAGGAAGATGGAATATAAGCACCTTTGGAAGATTGTTTGAGGCAAGTCTTTTGCCTGAATGGGTTGAAAAGGTTATTCATGTTGATTGTGACACAATGGTAATGTCATCACTCGAACCGCTCTGGAATATGGATATGACCGGCAAAACAGTTGCAGGTGCGCTTGAATGTATTGGTGATAACTATAAAACTGAAATTGGTCTTTCACCTGATGATACTTACATAAATGCCGGCAATATTATGCTTAATCTTAAAAAAATCAGAGAAGATAACACAGAGGAACTGTTCAAAAAGTACATTTCAGAACACGCTCAGCTTTCATTTGTGGATCAGGCAGTACTTAATGCCTGCGTTCCAAGTGACGAAAAGCTTGTTGTCCCACTTGATTATAACGCATATTCAATGGTTTTTTATGTAAAGTACAAAAACCTCAAAAAAGTTAAGAGAGTAACTTCGTATTACAGTGAAAAAGAGGTTTTGAACGCTGTTAAAAATCCGTGCATAGTTCATTTTACAACTTGCTTTATGGATGGAACCCGTCCGTGGATGGAAAACAACTTTCATCCTATGCTTGATGACTATAAGAATTTCAAAAGCAAATCACCGTGGGCGGATGAATCTCTCTGGAAGGATTCCAGAAACGGGGTTAAAAAAGCCGGATACAAACTTTTCACAACTTTGCCGGAGGGCTTTGTAACAAGCACAATAGGCTTTATACACGGAGTGCTTATTCCGCTGAAAAACAAACACAAAAAATAATGCAGAGGTATATTTATGGAACCTATCAGAGTTTTACATAACATAGTTCTAATGGATACAGGCGGAATTGAAACGCTCGTAATGAACTTATACAGACACATTGACAGAGAACAGCTTTTGTTCGATTTTCTCGTTCACCGTCCACAAGAGGGATTTTATGAACCTGAAATCAAAAGCTACGGTGGAAAGATTTTTCGTACGCAACCTTTTAATCCGCTCAAGACAGCCGGCTTTAAAAGAGAGTGTATGGAAGTTTTTGAAAATCATCCTGAGTATAAAGTTTTTCACGCTCATCAGGAACTTAATCTTTGGCCGCTTGAATATGCACACAAAGCAGGAATTCCTACCAGAATTGCACACAGCCACAATGCAAAAACAGTCATAAATTTAAAATACTTTTTCTTCTGTTACGAAAAACTTTTTATCAAGAAACATTGCACAGATATGTTTATGTGCTCAACTCCTGCAGGTGAATGGAGTTTTGGAAAAAAGGCTGTTGCTGACGGAAAAGTAAAATTTATAAAAAACGGAATTGAAACTGACCGTTTTAAATATGACGAAAATATTCGCCGTGAAGTTCGTGAAGAACTTGGTTTTGGGGATAAGATTGTTATCGGTCATGTAGGTCGATTTATGCAGCAGAAAAATCATGATTTTCTGCTTAACATATTCAGTGTAATTCACAAGAAAAATCCAAACACACTGCTTGCCCTCTGCGGTGAAGGCAGACTTGAAGATGAAATAAAGAAAAAAGCAAATGAGCTTGGAATAACCGATAGTGTTGTTTTTCTCGGTGTTCGAAAAGACACAAACAGAATTTATCAGGCATATGATATGTTCTTGTTTCCTTCATTGTGGGAAGGACTTCCTCTCACAGGCATAGAGGCACAGACAGCCGGTTTGCCGGTACTTATGAGTGATGTCATAACACCGGAAACAATCGTTACTGACAATGTAACAACCTACTCGCTTTCAAACACAGCAGAGCAATGGGCAGATAAAGCACTTGACATTCTCGGTTCATATAGGAGAACAAATTGCAAAAACCAAGTGGTAAAAGCAGGTTTTGATATTCAGGAAACAGCCGACTGGCTGCAAAGCTTTTACATTGAAAGAACTCTGCAGGCTCGCAAGGCAGAAAAATAATTGAGGTAATAAACATGAAAGTTGCTTTTATTACACGACACACTCCGTCAAACTACGGGTCGGTACTTCAGACCTATGCAACGCAAAAGGCGATTGAGGCACTCGGTCATGAGGCAGTGTGCATAAATTACATAAGAACAGATGAGTTGCCCGAAAATCAGGCGGATACCCATCTTGCAATATCCCGTTGGAATAAAAACGGTGCAACCAGACTTTTATATAAATTAACTCAGAAGCCTGTTTTTGACGCTGCAACTAAACGCTTTGATGTTTACAGAAGTAATATGTTAAAGCTTACCGATGAGGTGTGGAACACTCCAAATCAGCTTGCGGAAAATCTTCCAAATGCCGATGTTTATATGACAGGCAGCGATCAGGTGTGGAATACAGTGGGCAGAGGTGTTATCGACCCTGCATATTTTCTGACTTTTGTTCCTGATGATAAGAAGAAAATTGCCTACGCAGGTTGCTTTGGTACAAAAAACATTCGTGATGAATATAAAGACAACATTGCAAAATGGTTGAAAAGATACGATCATATTACTATTCGTGAAAAAAGCGGAGTTGAAATTGTTAAATCATTGGGATTAGATGCAGATCAGGTTCTTGACCCAACATTCCTTATGACGCCGGATAATTGGCTTGAAATGATTCCTAGGAAAGAAAAGCAGGAAAAATATGTTCTTGTTTACCAACTTCACCCAAATAAACAATTTCAGGAATATGCAAAGGAATTTGCAAAACGCAAAAAAATGAAGCTAGTGAGGGTGAATCCATATTTCCATCATATGTTTAAACCGGGCAAGTTTGTATTTTGCCCGCCTGTTGAGGATTTTTTATGGTATATAAAGAATGCTGATTATTTTCTCACTGATTCGTTCCACGGCACTTCATTTGCCATAGGACTTAACACTCAGTTTGTTGATATTCTTCCTAATGTTTACAGTGAACGCAACAGAAGTATTCTTCAGACTGCTGGACTTGAGGATAGAATCCTTATGAGTTATGATAATTTCAGTATTGCCGATACTCCTATTGATTTTACTGAGGTCAATGAAAAAATCAATGCAGAACGCTTGCGTTCTGCCAAAATTCTCAAGACGATAATAGAGGAATAATATGAATAATATTGGCGTACTCGGCAAAGATTGTTGCGGCTGTACAGCTTGCGAACAGATTTGCCCTAAAAAGTGCATCATTTTCAAAGAAACCAACGAAGGATTTATGTATCCATCAGTTGACGAAAAGGTGTGTATAAACTGCGGTGTATGCGTTAAACACTGTCCGATAATGACAACACCTCATTCTGACGGTGTAAAAAATGTTTATGCGGCAAAATATAACGATAGGCAAACAACTATAAAAAGTACCTCCGGAGGAATTTTCCTTGCCATTGCCGAAAAAATTCTCAACGAAGGCGGAATTGTGTTCGGATGTGCTTATGATGAAAACCTGGTTGCAAAACATATTTCAGTTGAAAGCATATCGGAACTTTACAAGTTGCAAGGCTCGAAATATGTGCAAAGCGATATTTCAGGTATCTACAGCAAGGTAAAGAATGAGCTAAATAGCGGCAGACAGGTGCTTTTTAGCGGCACAGGCTGTCAGGCTGCAGGATTACGCTCTTTCCTTGGCAAAGATTACGATAATTTGTTGATTACTGATATTGTATGTCACGGCGTACCGAGTCCAAAATTATTTGCAGGTTACATTGATTACCTAGGTAAAAAAACAAGAGAAACAATAACTGAATTTAATCTCAGGAGTAAAACACAACACGGTTGGGGATGTTACTATGAATATAAGGGAAAAACAAAGAGTCATTATGGAAACAGTGATGATGATTTATACTACAATGCCTTTATCAAAAGTAAGATAATGCGTGAAAGTTGCTATGGTTGTAATTTTGCTAACTGTGACAGGCAAGGTGATATTACTCTTGCGGATTTCTGGGGAATTGAGTGTATAAACCCAAAATTTTATTCAAAAGACGGTGTTTCTCTCGTCCTTGTAAATACTGAAAAAGGTCAAAAGCTTTGGAAAACGCTTAAAAATGAAATTGAAAGCATTGATTCTACAATCGAACTTGCAGTAAAAATGAATAAAAATCTTGCCGCACCTTCATCACGCCCTGAATGCAGAGATACAATTTATGAAGGCATTGACGGAGATTTTGACAGCTATGTTGCTCAGAAACTGTATGTAAAACCAAGTTTAAAAAGAAAGATAAAAGCACTTGTTCCTGTTTCACTTAAGGGCAGAATTAAGTATATGTTGAAAAAGTTTTAGTTTATAATATTCGGAGAGTACAATATGAAAAAGAAGATTGGACTTTGTTGTTGCTACAAACAACGAAATTACGGTAGTCAATTGCAGAGCTATGCAACAACTGTTGAAATGAAAAACAGGGGAATTGACTGCGAAGTTATTCAATATAAAAAGAAGTTTACACTCAAATTTATGCGTGAGGCAAAAATTTGGAAGCTTTTCTTTAACAAAATCCTTATTAGCGAGAGAATTCTCCGCTACAAAAAGCGTCTGATTTTAATGTTTCATAAAGATGTAAAACATCAAAATGACATTAGAAATGCAAAACTTGCTCAGTTTTCCAAAGAAAGATTTACAAACCTTTCCAAACCATGTATTGGACACGATGAACTTGAAGCACTTGGCGCATCTTATGACGGTGTTTTTGTAGGTTCGGATCAGCTTTGGAGTCCTGGTGGAATCAGCGGTAATTTTCATAACCTTATGTTTGTACCTGATAATGTTCCAAAGTTTTCTTATGCGGCAAGCTTTGGTGTTTCCGAAATTCCTCGTGGACAGCAAAAGCTCTATAAAACCTTTCTTAATCGTCTTGATTACATAAGCGTAAGAGAAAATGCAGGTCAAAAGATTGTCAAGGACCTTACAAGCAGAGATGCTACCGTTGTTGTTGACCCTGTTCTGCTTTTAACCAGAGAACAGTGGGATAATGAGATACAGTTTAAAAAGATGTATGATGAACCGTATATTTTTGCTTATTTTCTTGGAAAAAGTGAAGAAAGCAGAAAACAGGCAGTTAAGCTTTCAAAACTTACGGGACTTAAAATTGTAACAGTTCATCATATGGATACATACAACAAGGCTGATGTTAATTTTGGAGATTATTCGCCGTTTGAGGTAGGCCCTGAAGAATTCCTTAACCTCATCAGAGGAGCGGAATATGTATGTACAGACTCTTTCCACGGTTCGGTATTTTCTATGATGTATCATAAAAAGCTTATGATATTCAAGCGATATTCTGATTCGTCAAAGACATCAAAAAATTCACGAATCTACAGTATTTGTGAAAATCTTGGTGTAACACACAGAATGTTTGACGGAACTAACCTTGAAACAATTACAGATGAAATTGATTATGACAGCGTTGACGCTCGTATTAAAAAAATGCGTGATGAGTCAAAAACTTATCTTGATAAAGCACTTGCATTTTATTGGGAGTAATTATGGTTGAAATTGATATAAACAATAAAAATTCGTGTTGTGGTTGTACTGCGTGCAGCAGTGTGTGTCCTAAAAATTGCATTACTATGACAGAAGACGATGAGGGCTTTTACTATCCGTCAGTTGACACAGATAAATGTGTAAACTGCGGTTTATGTGAAAAGGTATGCCCTATAAAAAAGGATATTCCCGCTGATAGTGTGCAGCAGTCCTTTGTTTCAAGAATCAAAGACAACTCGGTTCTTATGAACAGTTCTTCCGGCGGAGCATTTACCGCTTTGAGCCGTTATGCAATTGATAATGGCTATACGGTTTACGGTGGTGCTTACAATGAATGTTTTGATGTAGTACACGAAAGTGCAACATCAAATGACGAGGCGGTTAAGTTTAGAGGCTCAAAGTATGTTCAAAGTTATCTGGGAGATACATTCAAAAATATAAAAAAGCAGCTTGACAATGGCGAAAAGGTGCTTTTTTCGGGAACTCCCTGTCAATGTGCAGGTCTTATTTCATTTCTCAGAAAACCGTATGATAACCTTCTTACAGTTGATTTTGTCTGTCATGCAGTACCCTCCCCAAAAGTATGGAAATTGTACAGAGATCATCTTAAGAAAAAATATAAATCTGAAATAAAAAGTGTTAATTTCAGAAGCAAGGTTTACGGTTATCATTGTTCATCAATTAAGATTGATATGAAAAACGGTAAGTCACAAAAGCTCGGACTTAATACGGATATGTTTTTGAAAAGTTTTTTCTACAATGTTTCATGCCGCCCATCATGCTATGACTGCCATTTTAAAACAGTTGACAGAATGTGCGATATAACGGTTTTTGACTGTTGGAACATAACACGATTTGTTCCCGATAAAAAGGATGATGACAAAGGCTATTCTGCTGTTATCACACACAGTCAAAAGGGTGCTGATTTCTTTAAATCGGCTTCATCGTGTATGGAGGTTTATGACGCTGATCTTGATACACTTATTAAATATGATGGAAAATATGCCGTTAAATCAATCAGCTATACTCCCAAAAGAGAAACTTATTTCAAACTGGTAAATGACGGACTTCCTATTGATGAGGTCACAAAAAAAGTAATTCCTATAAAAATGAAAAATAAACTTATGGGCAAAACAAAAGGCTTCCTTCATGCAACAGGCCTTATGGCAATAGCTCAAAAAATAAAGAAATAACAAATTATATTGGAGTTTAAATATGAACGAACCTCTTATATCTATAATTGTACCTGTATATAATGCAGAAAGTTGCCTTGAAAAATCAATAAAATCACTTACGGGACAAACATATAAGAACATTGAGATTATTCTTGTCAACGATGGCAGTTCCGACAACAGTCTTGACATTTGTAAATCTGAAGAATCAAAGGACAGCAGAATAAAAGTTATAGATAAAAAAAACGGTGGTGCTTCAACAGCAAGAAACGCAGGTTTGGATATTGCAGCTGGAGAATATATTGCATTTCTTGATGCAGACGATTATGCATGTCCCACTATGATAGAATATATGTACATTGAAGCTATTTCAAATGATGTTGACATAGTAAAAATGGATTTTATAACCCAACACAGTTCAAATTGTGATTTTTCTGTTGAACACGAATTAGGAACAACTAAAATTTTAAATTCCGCAGAGGCTGTAAAATGGATTTTAACAAAAAAAGACGGACATGGTACTGCAGTATGGACATCTCTATTTAAAAATTCAATTATTCATAATATAAGATTTCCTGAAGGAATGGATATTGCGGAGGATAAGTATTTTATGTTTCTGGCATTTCTTAACAGCAGTAAAGTTGCCTTTTGCAGTGGAAAAGAATACATATATATAGTTTGGGATACCTCAACAATACATTCAGTATATACAAAGAAGAATACCTCATCAATCATTCTTGCACAAAAGACAAAGGATATTATTGACAAAAGCTATCCTTTATACAAAGATTATGCAGTTGTAAATTTATATAAGGTTTATCTTGCAAACATAAGAGGAATCTTTGAACTTGAAAAAGGAGATTCAGAGATGAGAGCTTTAATTCAAGAAATGATACATTTTTTGAAAGCTCCCGTACCGGAATATCTACAAAAATATATGAACAAAAAAGAGGCTCTTGAACTCAAACTTATTAGAATCGGTGTGCCCATTTATAAGGCATATATAAAAGGAAAAGGATTTGCAGCGAAACTGCTTAAAAGGTAATAATATGGACTACGGTAAAGGAAAATCTATTTCACAGCAACTAAACCGAACGGTAAATTTGCAACGAATACTTAACATTATTGCAATTGTGTTCTTTATTTTTGTTATCTTTGGTGGAGTAACCATCCTGTCTCCTTTAAGGAAACAACTGCTTATTGCTGGTTCATGTTTTTGTTTACTTTCATTCATCGTAGCAAATATGAAACTTCGTGCATTAAATTCAATAAGTTTTCTTTGGTTCATATCTATTTCTTATATGGCATTTGGCTCATTTTTGAGTCAATATTCAAATAACGCTATTCCCTACTTTATATCTTATGCATGTTGTTTTGTGGTAATGATAACCGGTTTCTCAAAAGATGACTACATTTTGTTCATCAAAATAGATGAGGTTGTTGCTGTCATTGCCGCCATAACCAGAATTCTTGAAGTAGTTATTCAACCATTATTTACTAACATTTTAAGCTTTATTTATCCCGCCGGAAACAGAGCAAAAAGAATTCAAATGATTACTTCCGAAATTCATCAAGGTTCATATTCAGGTTTTCTTGGAGAAAAAGGTGAAGCAGCATTTGCAATGAATATATTAGTTTCAATTGAATTATGCAAAATGTTTGCAAAAAAGAGTACCGATAGGATAAGCGTATTTTTATTGATGCTTGGGATTATTTCTTTAATGCTCACAGGAAAACGAACTTTATTTATTATCCCATTTTTTATATGTGTACTTTTTGTACTCGTTAATAAAATTAAAGGTAAATATATAAAAATTGCGGTTGCAGCCTGTATAGTTGCCTTAACATTCTATGTAGCAATTTTAGCAATTCCGCAAGCAGGTAATATTTTTAACAGACTTTTTGAATCCAATGATAACACGCTGTCCGGTCGTGATGTATTATGGGATGCCTGTAGCCAAATAAATTCACGAAACCCTCTTTTTGGTACAGGACTCGGAACATTTACGGACTGGGCAAACAATATACCAAGCGTTAAAACTTTGGCTGCCATGCAAGGCTTTGAAAGCTGGACAGCACAAGCACACAGTATGTATTATCAATTCTATGCTGAACTCGGAATTATTGGTTCAATTCTTGTAATAGGAACAATAGGTTTTGTCCTTACGAATACTATTTTATTTAAATCAAAAATCCCTTTGATGAACCTCCAACAAAAAATAATCTATCATTTTTCACTGTATTTTCAAGTTTGGTTCGTTATTTATGGATTAACTGGAAATGTTGGTCACTACCCACAGGATTTAATCATATATTTTATGTCTGTGGGAATGTATCTTTATGTCAGTTACGCACTATCTCCCCTAGGAAAACAAGATTAACATATTTTTATATTTTGAAAGGAATAGACTATGAGAATAGCAATTACAACTTTCCAGCGTGCAATTAACCACGGTGCTGCATTGCAGATGTATGCACTTTGCAAAACACTGGAAAAATCAGGAAATGAAATAAAAATCATCGATTATGTTCCTAATTATTCTAATTATTCAGGTGGAATCAAACAGCAAATCGCAAATATTCTAAACCGAAAAACTGACAAAATAAAAGCTCAGAAGTATAAGGCATTTAAAGATACTTATCTTGCTGATAATATGACCAAACCCTATACTTATGATCAGCTCAGCGAAATTGAAAAAGACTTTGATTTATTCATAACGGGCAGTGATCAACTATGGAATTATCACTGTGGACATTTTGACAAATATTACTTTCTTGACTTTGTATCTGATACAAAAAAAAGATGTTCCTATGCTGTTAGCTTTAATCTTGAATGTATTCCTGAAAACGCAAAGCAGGAATATGTAAGACGCCTCTCAGGTATGAATAAAATATCTGTGCGTGAGGATGACGGTGTAAAGGCAGTTAAAGAGCTGATTGGAACAAACTGTGAAAAGCACTGCGATCCAACCTTGTTACTTAATGAAAATGATTGGAAAAGCGTTATTCCACAGGTAAAAGAGAAGGAAAAATATATTGCCATTTACACTTTGGGAAAACCTATTGATCTCGTAAAAAAGGCAAGAGAGCTTTCAAAAAAAACCGGTTATAAAATTTTATATTTAAGCGATTTTTATGGGGATCTCGATTTAAAGCATTTAAGAGGTCTTGGACCAATGGAATTTTTAAGTTACATCGCAAATGCTGAATATGTATTTACAAATTCCTTTCATGGTACAGCATTTTCTGTTAATCTTCATAAGAATTTCTTTGCAGAAGTCAATACCCTTTCGAGATTCAATTATCGTGCTGAAGCTCTGCTTAAATCATGTGGGCTGATGAATCGCACTATGGAGCATTGTACAGACATACTCGAAACTGCAAAACAAGAAATTGATTATAGTGCTGTAGAAAAAGTACTAAACGAAGAGAGAAAAAGATCCGAAAAATATCTTAACATGATTATAAATGGGAGTGAAACCGTTGAATAAACCCGAAAGCAGAACACAAAAATTTATGCATAACTCACTTACAACCGCATTGTATCAGGTAATTATTATGATAGCCGGATTCATTACCCCTCGAGTAATGCTGACCTGTTACGGCAGTGAGATAAACGGACTTGTTTCATCTATTCAACAGTTCATAAACTACTTTACACTTGTTGAAGCCGGAATTTCAGGTGCTGCTGTATTCTCGTTGTATTTACCGCTTGCTGAAAATGATCACAAAAGAATCAATGCGATTGTTTCTGCAGCAAGAAAGTTCTATTTTCAAGCAGGCTATATTTTTGTAGCACTTGTAGGAATTTTAGCTGTAGTATACCCACTTATGGTATCAACAACTACGCTCTCACCAATTATGGTAGGACTTCTTGTTCTTTCCCTTGGAGGAAAAGGTTTTCTTGATTTCTTTACTCTTTCTAAATATCGAGTACTGCTAACAGCAGATCAACGAACATATGTAATATCTATAGCATCGTCAATTTACATAATTCTGAATACAATAATTATTGTTGTTCTATCTCAATTTAAGGTTAATGTTGTAATTGTGTACGCCCTTGCAATTCTCGCAATGTATGTCCGTTCACTAATCCTGCAAATATATGTAAAGCGTCATTACAAATTTATAAATTATAAAGAAACACCTGATAAAAGTGCCCTTAATAAGCGTTGGTATGCCTTATATCTTCAAATTTTGGGTACCATTCAAAAAGGTGCTCCTACCGTACTCGCAACAATGCTTACTTCTCTGAAATCTGTATCAGTGTACTCTATCTACAATATGGTGATTTCCGGAATTAACGGTGTATTAAGTATATTCATTTCAGGTCTTTCAGCTTCTTTTGGTGATGTAATAGCAAGAGGAGAAACAAAAACACTGCAAAAATCATATAGTGAATTTTCCTTTGCATATTATGCACTTATTACAGTTACTTATTCTGTTACTGCAGTTATGATTGTTCCATTTGTGCTTGTTTATACAAGTGGCGTGCATGATATAAGTTATAATGTGCCTATTATAGGATTTCTATTTGCACTGGACGGACTGCTCTATAATATGAAAACCCCTCAAGGTATGCTTGTTATATCTGCTGGTCTTTATAAAGAAACAAGAATTCAAACAACTATTCAAGCACTGCTTATCATTATTCCTGGCATAATTCTGGGAAATATGTTTGGCTTGACAGGAATACTTATCGCAGCCTGCATATCTGATATATATAGAACAATTGACCTTATGATTTTTATACCAAAAAATGTAACCCACCTACCGATAAAATTAACTCTTGTTAGATATATACGAATGTTTTTCCAATTAGCACTGATTATGCTGCCATTCTTCTTCTTTACACCATCTGCTTCAAACTTATTCACATGGGCAATCTGGGCTGTAATTGTATTCATTTATGCATGTGTGATAGTGGTAGCAACAAACTTTATTTTTGAACGTACAACATTTATGTCTGTCCTCACACGAGTAAAAGGAATGATAAAAAAGAAAGGCTGATTTTTTATGATTACTCTCTTTAAAAATAAGGGTGAATGCTGTGGCTGTTCTGCTTGTTCACAAATATGTCCTAAAAATGCAATCAGTATGATTACTGACGAAAAGGGTTTTTTATACCCAAGTATATCATCCGATAAATGCATTGAGTGCAATGCATGCAAAACTGTTTGCCCCATTCAAAACAAGTTTACTTATTTTGATTATTCACAAAAATCCTTTGCCTTAAAACACCTTAATGCTGGTGAAAGAAAATCAAGTTCATCAGGCGGAGCATTTATTGAACTTGCAAAATCTGTAATTAACAACAATGGCTCTGTTTACGGTGCTGCATTTGATAAAACATTCAAGGTTAAGCATATACGTGTTACAACACTTCCTGAACTTGAACAATTAAAAAAATCCAAATATGTCCAAAGCGATATTACTGGAATATACTCCCAAGTAAAAACAGACCTAAATGAAGGACATCCCGTCCTTTTTTCAGGAACAGGATGTCAAGTTCAAGGCTTGAAGAATTATCTTAAAAAGCCTTATGACAATTTGCTGTGCGTTGACATAGTCTGTCATGGCGTACCAAGTCAAAAAGTTTTTGATGATTACCTTTCTATGCTTGAAAATAAATACAAAAGTAAAATTATTTCAGTAAATTTCAGGGGAAAGGCAGTAAAAAATAAAGTTCAGGATATGCTAATTAAATTTGAAAATGGTAAAACTTATAGTTCAATTGCAGCACTAGACAGTTACTACTCCTTTTTTATAAAGAACTTTGATCTTCGTGAAAGTTGTTATTCTTGCCAATTTTCCTGTCCTGACAGAACGGGAGATATATCACTTGCTGATTTTTGGAAAATTGAAAATCAATATCCGGAATTTCAAGATTATAAAGGAATCTCGCTCCTGCTTATTAACTCCGAAAAAGGTCAACATGCATTTGATACAATAAAATCAAATTACGACTTTATTGAGACACCTATCGAACTTGCTATGTCACAATCACCGTTCAAAAAACCTTTTGACAAACCACATAAAAGTGATTTATTCTGGAATATATATATATCCAAGGGTTACGATGCATGTGTAAAAAAATTACACTTTATGCCTAAACTCAAATATAAAATTAAACGCTTACTCAAATAGTAACCGTCAAATAAATCCACGTCTTGAAACCTATTATGAACCATGCGAAAATTAACATGAATACGTTCATCTACAATCGAATACATATGTAGACGATT
>CACXYD010000024.1 GCA_902771755.1 uncultured Ruminococcus sp.
ACCAACCACTGCCTGGAATACAACATTCGCTGAACTCAAAAATATATCATCGAAAAGGTATGGAGCGGCCCAATCCCAGTCGACTGCCACCTGCTTTAATGACTTAGTCAATAGTTCGCCGTAATATTGCTTTGAAAGTCGATAACCATCAATCGCTCCATTTTGTGTAAATTTCAGTGTCCATCGGCGTATTTCCTTAGCCATTAACTCTCTGATGGCCTGGCTCTCTGCAGATGGAGAATTAAGAATAAGCCCCTTGGCACCTTCGGTCCATATGAAACGATTATTCAATGGTAATTCGATGATATTTTTTTCCATCAATTTCTTACTGGCTTCCGTACCGACCTCAAACCAGTTGTCAGCCCGCTCTTTCATAAAGAAATCGACAGATTTTTCTATAAATGCTTTAGTCTTTTCAGTCTGGGTGAGGGTTAAATCAAGAGTATAATCAAAAGCCTCTTGCATTTTAAGTATCTGCTCAGTTAACATAGCTTCAGATTGGGCACAGGCTACAGCATATTGCTTATACGCATTTCTTAAACTGATGGCGACATCGGCGATTTCTTTCAGGTGGCCTGTGCGTTTGTTTTTGAGTTTATAGAACTGCAAAAGTCCGTAGCCCGGGTACTCGTTGCCCTCAACCATAACGGGGCCGTTCTTTGAAAAGGCGATATCCCAGCCGATATATCTCACCTGCGGAATCTTTTCCGCTGCCTCAACGACCATGTCAAGAGCCTCTCGAACACCTGCAATCTTAACCTCGGAGAACTTCTTACCTGTCATCGGATGTTTGTCATAAACATTGCCGTAGTCGTCAATTACATTGCTGTCGATTCTGCCATCCTCATCAAGGCTGAGGTAAAGGTCATTTGTACAGCCGATAACATTCGACTCGTCCTGATTGATACGGAGAGCGTTATTGATGATATGCGCCTTGCCGTCCTTGTAGAGTGTAACAACTCGCCATGAATTTACAACGCACGGATTGATTTCGTTGAGGTCATCGCTCTGAATGATTGCCTCCTCAACAAGAAGCTGACCGTTTGCTTTAAGTTCATCATAAAGCTTGTCGCTGTCCTTTACATCGGCAACGGTGATTTTTGAAATACCGTGACCGCCCTCGCCTGTCGGATCTTTTGCAAATACGGTTTCTCTGCCGTCAAGGAATTTTTTAAAATCTTCCTTACTGCCTGTGCGAAGGTTGATGAAATCTCTCTTGAGATACTTTTTGAAAAGCTCGTCAAAAACAAGCTTGTCACGAAGAAGAACGATATACTCCTCATCGTTGAGATATTCAAGAATTTTGTAGAAAGTCTTTGCAGTTACAAAGGTCTTTTTCTCTTTAGCCGAAAGGTTGATAAAATCGCAACGGAAATAATCCGTGTAGCCTGTACCTCTGACGAGAAAGTTGCGGATTATGTCGAACTTGATATAAGCCTTTGACTTACCGCTGTTCTTGGCGATAATGTCAATGTGCTTGTCCATTCTGCTGTGGTTAATATCTCTGAATTTATTCAAAAGCCATTTGTGTACCGAAACTGCCATCTTACTTCTCCTTTACAACCTTACCGTCTTTTACATAAAATCTCGGATTGTTCTTGCCTATATTCACAAGCGCCTCGGCATTGCCCATTCCCGAACTTCTGCCGAACATACCGACGGTTATACCGTCACCGAGGAGTGTTACCTCGTCATCAATTTTCACCGATGAATCAACTTTGATTGCCGTCATGTTCATACACATCTCGCCGACAACGGGATATTTTTTGCCGTTTATAACAACCCTTCTGCCGTGATTTGCGTGACCGATGCCGTTGTTGTAGCCGACAGGAAGAATTGCAAGAATAATGTCCTCATCTGCCGTATATGACGCATTGTAGCCGAACCACTCGCCCTTGTTCACCTTTTTAAGCTGAAGAATACGGGTTTTCATCTTCATAGCCGGCTGTAAATCTATCTTTACATCAAAATATGTTTCGCTGATGTTGTACTTCTTAATGAAGTAATTGTTTCGCATTTTGCGGAGTTTGTCCTTTGGCGAATTTGAAAGAGAATCGGGGGCAACATTGTAGCCGTAGATTGCAATGCCCATTCTCACACCTGTTGTAAAAGGCTGTTTGGGGTGGGTAAGCATTGAAACGGAACTGCCCATATGAACAATCGGAATTTTCTTCAAATCAATAAGCGAGGTAAGCTCCTTGAAATTTCTGACCTGCTCGTCCCAATGGGGATCAAAAATTCCGGCTGTTGCAAAATGCTGATAAATGCCCTCAAGGACAAAATTTGAACCGTTAATCATATCAACGGCAGTTTTAACCTCATTCTTATCCTTGAAACCGAGGCGGTTAAAACCTGTATCAATCTGGAGATGAACCTTGAAATTGTAATCAATGTTCAAATCAAGCAACTTTTTGAGGTAGTCAAGCTCATTCACGGCAATTGTGAGGTCAAGCTGTTTTGCCTCCTCAATTCTTGAAAGGTGAACGGGATGCAGGCACAAAAGCGGAGCGTCCTTGTTGACTTTACGAAAGCTTTGAGCCTCCTCAAGAGAGGACACGGCAAAATAGTTGATACCGTTTTTGTACATTTCATTTGCCACTTCCATACCGTGACCGTAACCGTCACCCTTGAGAACGGCGATGAAATATTTGTAGTCGCTGTATTTTTGTGTTATTGCACGGGCATTTGCACCGATTTTGTCAAGGTCAATTTCAACATATGAATCCAGCATTATAAAGCCTCCGTTAATACACTATATCTTTAGAATTATAGCATAATTGCATGGGTAAATCAATAGCGATATTGAACTGTAACGGTGTACGGTTCGGGCATAAAATTGAAAATGGAAAATGTAAAATGGAAAATTATGGTCGGGAAGACAATTCGCAAGAATGCAAAACATTGTCGCCCGACTGTTTTTGTATATATGGAAGTTGTTGCAAAACTGTATGTGCGGATATTATCCGCCCGCAAGTAATGGCAAAAAATCTAATGTTAAACCCAATTATATAGATGTTGCAAAGTTATCGTTATTTTGTAGTGGCGAACCTCGTTCGCCATTTGTTTTATGTGCAAACATAAAACAAGCCGTAGGGGCGATCATCGGTCGCCCGCAAGTAAAGACTGAAAATTTGTGTTGCATACAATTTTTATATCTCGTTCGCCATTTGTTTTATGTGCAAACATAAAACAAGCCGTAGGGGCGATCATCAGTCGCCCGCAAGTAAAGACTGAAAATTTGTGTTGCATACAATTTTTATATATGTCACAAAGTTACTGTTATCTTGTAGGGGAGAACCTCGTTCTCCCGCAAGTAATGGCAAAAAATTTATGTTAAATCCAATTGTATAGATGTTGCAAAGTTATCGTTATTTTGTAGTGGCGAACCTCGTTCGCCATTTGAAACGATTGTAAAATCGTTTCAATAAGTTAATCATAATTTCATTTATAAGATATGTAAATTTAGAAACAAATAAATTGTCGATTATTCAATTCGTGTTTGCACACGAATTGAATGGCGAACACGGTTCGCCGCTACATTGGAATACACAACACTCATCATATCAAAACATATGTGTTTAAACAAAGCCTTTCATCAAGCGGGCGGATAATATCCGCCCCTACAGATTCTATACAAAGCAAAAATTGCATCAATGCCGTATCGGGCATCAATGCAATTTCTTTATCTAACTATCTTCTCGAAAGGACTGCGGTGGCACACCGCTGACCTAAATTTTCAATTTTCCATTTTCAATTTTCAACTTTCAATTTGCCAACGGCATTTTGTTATACAAGTCCTACAACATACATTTGAATTGTGGTTGCGTCAACAATTGAGATATCGGAATCAAAGTTTACATCGGAATTTATACGCTCAATTTCGCTTTGGTCGATAATGCCCACAATTGCCTTTTGAATTGCTGTTGCATCGACAACATCAATTCTGCCGTCACAATTTGCGTCACCGTAATATGCTCTTTCGGCTGAATTGGTGCTTGCAGTCATAATATAGTTTGTCATGCCGATTGCAAGGTCACCCTTGTCAACTCTTTTTACATACTGCAAAGTTGCCTTGTTGTTCGGAGAATCCGACACGGCAACATACATTGCATCGCCCTTGAGAACCATGCCGTAGCAAAGCTTGCCCGATGATACCGACACACCGCTGATATCGGATGCAACAACTGCCTGTCTGCCTGTTTCAACATCGTATGAATACACGGCATCGGATGTATTAAAATATAGAGTTTCGTTGTATTTTTCAAGGCTCATAAATGTGTTGAGCCAGTAGGAATTACCGCCTGCGCTCCATCTTTCGTTCAATGTCAGCTTTTTCTCATATGTGTTGCTGTCAAGCTTGTACTTTAGCAACGCCCCCTTGTTGGCTGAAGAATTGTTGTTGACAAAGCCGTAAAATTCGCCGTCAACCTCGCAAAGTCTTGTGTCGAAATTATGGATTTCGTAATTATCATATTTTGTCGAATTTGCACCGTAGCTTATTGTGTAGTCATAATGCTTTGACGGAAGATTCTGAATGGCATTGTCACTCAAAAGGAAGTATGTGTGCTGAGCATGTCCCGGTCTGTCATTAATAGGATCGTCCCATGTAACATCAACATTATACCAAGCGTTGCCGATGTGAACCTTGTTCCACATATGGTTCATTGAGTTTGAAACAACAAGTTCGGAATCTATTCCGACAAGCGACAGAATGTAGGAATACGCAAGCGCATAGCCCTGACATACGGAAGTTTTTTCAACAAGCGAATTATAAATATCAGCCTTGTTGTGGTCCGATGTGCTGTACTCGCTCATAATGGCAAGTTCATCGTGAATTACAAGCGCCTTTTCGGAATCGGTCATATCCTCGTCAACAAGCGAAAGAATTCTCTCCACCTCTTTATCAAGCGACTTTTTCTGCGTTGCATACTCACTCTTACTGATTGTGTACTCGGGATAGATTGACGCAACCTTATCCTCTGACGGATAGTAGGAGTACGAAAAGCCCTGATTCACATAGTAAAGTTCGGGATGAGTCAAAGTCAACACCTTGAAAAATTCCGTAGCCTCACTTCTCGGAACATTCAGGTTGCTGATATCATTTTCCTCGTCAAAATTTTTAAGGCTGTCAAGAACCATGTTCTCCGCCTTGCTGTATTTGTCGTACATTGTTTTGTTGTAAACGATTCTGCCCTCTTTTGGCGCTGTGTATGCCGAGGTTGTCAACACTCCCGTTGACACCACGCATGATACCGCAATCATTACCGTGAGCATTAGTGCAAAAAATTTACCCGTTGCTTTTTTCATATACATGTCCCCCTCTCAAGTCAAAGAAACAAAATGTACAAAAAATTTTGATTTTTTCTGACTTTTACAACTAAATTATACCATTTGCAGGCATGATAATTCAATTCACATAAGCACCGAAGTTATGAACACTTATTTGTCTGTTTATACAAAATTTTAGTTTAATCACCGATAAAACGCAATAAAACACACTAAGCTATGCCGTCATACAATCCGCTGTTTGCACATATGATTTAATGCAAATGTTTTCCGACTAAAAGACGGAGGACAGACAGGAGGGCTGTATGTGAAAGGTATCGTAGAAGAAAGAGCGGCAATGCTCGGCGAATACATAATCGAAAGCAAGGCAACCGTGAGGAGTACGGCAAAAAAATTCGGTGTGAGCAAAAGCACCGTGCATAAGGATGTCAGCCAACGGCTCAAGGTGCTTAATCCTGCACTTTACCGACAGGTAAGGGAAATTCTTGACACCAACAAAAGCGAAAGGCACATAAGGGGCGGTCTTGCAACAAAAAAGAAATATATGCAAAAGAAAGCCTCTGAAAGCGAAAAAAGCTGAAATTCAACTGCAATACGGCTCATACACCATACAATACCGCATTTTCAGAGCATATTTTGGGTATTTTGAAACTTTACTTTTTATAACTTGCGTTGTATAATGGAGTGTAAATATTTTCAGATTTGTTTATAAATCAAGTGAGCTAACGCTCCTTTGTACTGCTTGCAATCGGTCGTAATCTTTGTTCCGATTAAAAGTGAGTGCAATATTTTCAGATTTGTCTATAGTTTGTGTACGGCAATGCTTAATGCAGGCTGTACCGGAGGAGAAATTTAAAATGAGAAAAATTCCGTTTTCACCGCCTGACCTTTCTCAGGCAGAAATTGACGAAGTTATAAAGGTTCTGAAATCGGGCTGGATTACAACAGGCCCTGAAACAAAGCTTTTTGAAAGCCGTATTGCAGAAAGATGTCACACAGAAAAGGCTGTCTGCCTTTCATCGCAGACCTCTTGTGCAGAGCTTACTCTGCGTATTCTCGGCATCGGTCCGGGAGATGAGGTTATCGTTCCGGCATACACCTACACGGCAACCGCATCAATCATCTATCATGTGGGTGCAAAGCCTGTTATGATCGACTGCAAAAGCGGTAGCTTTGAAATGGACTACGACAAAATGGAGGCGGCAATCAACCACAATACAAAGGTTATCATTCCTGTTGACCTTGCAGGTGTTGTGTGCGACTACGACCGTATTTTTGAGGCTGTTGAAAGAAAGAAAAGCGTTTTCAATCCACGCAACGAACTTCAGGAAAAGTTCGGCAGAGTTATTGTTATGGCTGACGGTGCTCACGCATTCGGTGCGCAATGGCATGGCAAGATGTGCGGTGAAATTGCCGACTTCACAAACTTCAGCTTTCACGCAGTAAAGAATATGACAACTGCCGAGGGCGGTGCGGCTGTTCACCGTTCACATGACGGAATTGACGAGGAAGAAATGTACAAGCAGTATATGCTCCTCTCACTTCACGGTCAGACCAAGGATGCATATCAGAAAAACAAGGTTGCATCGTGGGAATATGATGTTGTTGACACTCAGTACAAGTGTAATATGACCGATGTGCTTGCCGCAATCGGTGTGGCTCAGCTTGAACGCTACGATCAAATGCTTGAACGCAGACATCAGCTTATAAAGCTTTACAACGAGGAGTTCAAGGATTTGCCCGTTCAGGTGCTTAATCATTGCGATGAAAATCACCGCAGCAGCGGTCACCTTTACTTTGTAAGATTCATCGGCAAGGACGCAGAATATCGTAACAAGTTCTACAATATGATGGCTGACCACGGTGTAATGTGTAATGTCCACTTCAAGCCGTTGCCGTTGCTTTCGGCATACAGCAAGCGTGGTTTCAAAATTACCGATTACCCGAATGCGTATAATATGCACAAAAACCAACTCACCCTCCCGATGAACTCAACCCTCACAGATGATGAGGCATGGTATGTAATCGAAACATTCAAGCAATGCATGAAAACACTTAAATAACGGCGAGTTGCCGTTCCCAGTTCGTGATGTAAATTGAAAATGTAAAATGGAAAATTGAAAATTAAGGTCGGCGGTGTACCACCGCCCGTAATTTGAGAAGATAGTTAGATAAACGAAATGCATCAGATGCCCAATAAGGCTCTGATGCATTTTTGTTTTGTATCCTACAGATTGATTCGCATAGCGAATCAAATTAATCGGGAACTTTTGTTTATCATTTTGCATACTGTCTTCACGACCACAACTGCCCAACAGGGCAATTTCACCGTCCGACAGGACGATTTCACCTGACAAAGTCAGATTTCACTCGCCAACGGCGAATTTCACTGCCGAAGGCAAAGCCTCGCCCCTACGGACTTGAAAACGCAGAAACGGTATGATATAATAAACCGTATATATGTAACAACGGTGTTGTGGGCGGAAAATGCGCTGACTGACACACCTAAACATAAATTTCGGAGGGATATTATTATGGCTGAAAAAACTGTCCGTACACGATATGCACCAAGTCCGACAGGCTTTATGCATGTAGGCAACCTGCGTACTGCTCTTTACGAGTACCTCGTTGCAAAATCACAAAACGGTAAATTTGTTCTCAGAATTGAAGATACCGACCGTGAACGCCTTGTTGAGGGTGCGGTTGATGTTATATACGATACAATGAAACTTGCAGGACTTAAACACGATGAAGGTCCTGACATCGGCGGTGATTTCGGTCCGTATGTTCAGTCCGAAAGAAAGGATATGTACCTTCCTTATGCCGAACAGCTCATCAAAGAGGGCAAGGCTTACCGTTGTTTCTGTACAAAAGAAAGACTTGAAAAGTTGCAGGAGGACAGCGTTGGCGGCGGTTATGACAGACATTGCCGTAATCTTCCGCAGGAAGAAATCGACAGACTTCTTGCCGAGGGTACACCTTATGTAATTCGTCAGAAAATGCCGATTGAGGGCAGTACAACATTTACAGATGCAGTTTTCGGTGAAATCACAGTTGATAACAGCGAACTTCAAGATCAGATTCTCATCAAAACTGACGGCTACCCGACATATAACTTTGCAAATGTAATTGACGACCACACAATGGGCATTACTCATGTTGTCCGTGGTTGTGAATATTTAAGCTCCACACCGAAGTATAATCTTCTTTACGAGGCATTCGGTTGGGAAATTCCGACATACATTCACCTTCCGCTCATCATGGGCAAGGACGCTGACGGCAATGTTTCAAAGCTTTCAAAGCGTCACGGTGCAACAGGTTTCTATGACCTCATTAACGAGGGTTACCTTCCGCAGGCAATCATCAACTATATTGCACTTCTCGGCTGGTGTCCTAAGGATAATCAGGAAATCTTTACTCTTGCAGAACTTGAAAAAGAATTTGATGTAAGCGGCATCAGCAAGTCACCGTCAATTTTTGACTATGACAAGCTCTCATGGTTCAACGGCGAGTATTTAAAGGCTATGACTCCCGAAGAATTTACAAAGGTTTGTATGCCATACTATAAGAAAGTTTTCGGCGATAAGGAAATGCCTTTTGAAAAGTTTGCCGACATTCTCCAGAAAAGAACCACAAAGCTTACGGATATTCCCGAGATGCTCGGATTCTTTGCAGAACTTCCCGAATATGACAAGGAACTTTTTGTAAACAAAAAGAGCAAGACTAATCTTGAAAATGCTCCCGTTGTTTTGCGTGAGGCTTATGAAAGATTAAAGGCTCTGCCGACATGGGACAACACTTCAATTCACGATTGCCTCATCAATATGGCAGTTGAAAAAGAGCTTAAAAACGGTACTGTTATGTGGCCCGTAAGAATTGCCGCAGCAGGCAAAACAGTAACTCCGGGCGGTGCTGTTGAAATTCTTGACATTCTCGGAAGAGAAGAGTCACTCAGAAGACTTGAAATCGGTCTTGAAAAGCTCGGCGCTTAATTTACTAACGGAGGTACACGGCAAATGGCTGATGAAATAAAGAATGTTGAGGGTGAAGCTGCCGTTCAGGGCAACTTCATCTGGGATTTTATAAAAGAGGATACTGCCGAGGGCGGAAGATTTGAGGGTAAAAAGGTTCACACCCGTTTTCCTCCCGAACCAAACGGTTATCTTCACATAGGTCATGCAAAGGCTCTTTGCATTGACTTTGGTACTGCCGAGCATTTCGGCGGAATCTGCAATCTTCGTATGGACGATACCAACCCTACAAAGGAAGATGTAGAATATATTGACGCTATCAAAGAGGATATTAAGTGGCTCGGCTATGATTGGGACGACAGATTTTTCTACGCATCACAGTATTTTGATAAGATGTATGAATTTGCCGTTGAGCTTATCAAAAAGGGACTTGCGTATGTTTGCGAACTTACTCCCGATAAGGTAAGAGAGTACAGAGGCGACACACAGACTCCTGCAAAGAGTCCGTACCGTGACCGTCCTATCGAAGAAAGCCTTGATTTGTTCGAGAGAATGAAAAACGGCGAATTTGAGGACGGCAAAATGACTCTCCGTGCAAAAATTGACCTCGCATCGGGTAACTTCAATATGCGTGATCCTGTTATCTACAGAATTAACAGACTCAAGCATCACAGAACGGGCGATAAGTGGTGCATCTATCCCATGTATGACTTTGCTCATCCGATTGAGGATGCTCTTGAGGGCATTACTCACAGCCTTTGTTCACTCGAATTTGAGGCTCACCGTCCGCTCTATGACTGGGTAATCAACAACATTTCCGTTCCGTGCAAGCCAAGACAGATTGAGTTTGCAAGACTCGGCATTAACAACACTGTAATGTCAAAGAGAAAACTTCGTGAACTCGTTGAAAAGAAGTATGTAAGCGGTTGGGATGATCCGAGAATGCCTACACTCTGCGGACTTCGCAGAAGGGGTTACACACCAAAGTCAATTCGTTCATTTATTGAGCAGATTGGTGTTTCAAAGGTTAATTCAATTGTTGAATACGGCTTTCTTGAGCATTGTCTGCGTGATGACCTCAACGAAACAGCAGAGCGTACAATGTGCGTTTTAAAGCCTGTTAAGCTTGTTATCACAAACTATCCCGAAGGACAGAGCGAAGAATTTGAGGTTGAGAACAACCCGAACCGCCCTGAGGACGGCACAAGAAAGGTTACTTTCAGCCGTGAACTTTACATTGAAGAAACCGACTTTATGGAAGAACCCGTAAAGAAGTATCAGCGCCTTTATCCCGGCAACGAGGTAAGAATCAAGTCTGCATACATCGTAAAATGCACAGGTTGCAAAAAGGATGAAAACGGCAATGTTGTCGAGGTTTACGCAGAGTACGATCCCGAAACAAAGGGCGGAAATACTCCTGACGGCAGAAAGGTAAGAGGTACAATCCATTGGGTTGACGCTAACAACTGCCTTGATGCGGAAGTAAGACTTTATGACAACCTCTTTACAGTTCCCGATCCAGATACAGGCGACAGAAACTTCCTTGATTATCTCAACGAAAATTCACTTGAAGTTCTCACAGGCTGTAAGGCTGAAAAGAATATCGAAGGTGCAAAAGCTCCAAAGAGCTATCAGTTTATGCGCCACGGCTATTTCTGCATTGACAACAAGGACAGTTCACCCGAACACCTTGTATTCAACCGCAGCGTAAGCCTTAAAGATAGTTTTAAGAAGTAAATAAACAACGGGCGGTCATTGACCGCCCACTTTAATAAGAAGTTGTGTTTTTATCAACTGGTATTGTGAAATGAAAAAAATACTTGTAACGGGTGCATCGGGCGGAATCGGTTCGCAAACTGCCGTTGCTTTTGCAAAATGCGGTTGCGATGTTGCGTTGCATTACTCTAAAAATTCCGAAAAAGCCGAGAGCCTTGCAGAAAAACTTACAAATGAATACGGCATAAATGCCTTTGCTGTTAAGGCAGATGTTTCCGATTATGAGAGCGTCTGCAAAATGTTTGACGAAATCGACAGCCGATTTGGCAACCTCGATGTCCTTGTCAACAATGCGGGCATTGCACAGCAAAAGCTGTTTACAGACATAACTCCCGATGAATGGAAGAAAATGACGGGGGTTAATCTTGACGGTGTTTTCTACTGCTCACAACAGGCGCTCAAAAGGTACATGATTAAGAACCACAGCGGTGTTATTCTCAACATCAGCTCAATGTGGGGACAGGTCGGTGCATCTTGCGAGGTGCATTACAGCGCATCAAAGGCGGGAGTAATCGGACTTACAAAAGGTCTTGCCAAAGAGGTCGGATTGTCGGGAGTGCGTGTCAACTGCATTTGCCCCGGAGTGGTCATGACCGATATGATGAAAGGCTTTGACGAGCAGACCATTCAGGAGCTTAAAGAGGAAACTCCGCTCAATATGCTCGGTATGCCCGAGGATATTGCCGAAACTGCCGTATTCCTCTGCAGCGACAAGGCAAAATTTATCACAGGTCAGATTGTCGGTGTAAACGGCGGAATGATAATTTAACTTAATATTAAGGTATAAAAAACGGTCGAGAATCAAATCCCGACCGTGATTTTGTTTACTATATATGTTTTAGAGATTAGTTTTTGCCGTTGAGAATGTCGGCAATGATTTCTCTTTCGTCCATATGGTACTTAACGCCCTTGATTTCCTGATAATCCTCGTGACCTTTGCCTGCAAGCACGATAATATCGCCGTCCTCGGCGTTGTCCATACAATACTTAATCGCATCTCTGCGGTTTGGAACAACAACATACTTGCCGTCAGTTTTTGCAAGACCTGTTTTGATGTCCTCAATAATGTCCATAACATCTTCAAATCTTGAGTTATCTTCCGTTACAACCGAAAGGTCTGAAAGTCTGCCCGAAGTTTCGCCCATTTCATAACGGCGAACCTTTGGACGGTTTCCGCCTGCACCGAACATTGTAATAAGTCTGTGCGGATTGTACTGACGAAGTGTTTCAAGCACATTTTCCATTGAAAGTGCGTTGTGCGCATAGTCGATGATGAGTGTGTAGTTGTAGGGAACAGGCACACGCTCAACTCTGCCTTTGACTTTGGCAACCTTGAGTGCGTCAATAATTACTTGGTCATCAATTCCGTCAAAGAATGAAACTGCCGAAATTGCCGCAAGTGCGTTGTATGCATTGAACTTGCCGGGAATGTCAACATCAACCGAAAGATTTTTGATGCCCTCTGTTTCAAAGTGAACTCCGACAAATCCGTTTTCAGAGAGAAGATGAGCATTTTTACCCTTCAAGTCTGCGTTATCGGCAAAACCGTATGTGAGAACAGAACCCTTGAAATCTTTTGTAATATCCTTCCATGCAGGATCGTCAATATTTGCAGCGGCAAATTTGCATTGTCTGAAAAGCAGACTCTTGCAGTAGAGGTATTCCGCAAGGTCTTTGTGTTCAACACCGCCGATGTGGTCGTCCGAGAAGTTTGTAAAGATGCCGACATCAAAAGTCATGCCCGCAAGACGGCTGTGCTTAAGTCCGATTGACGATGCCTCAATAACCAAAGCCTTGCAACCTGCGTTAATCATGTCACGCATCGACTTCTGAATTATATATGATTCGGGGGTTGTGTTGTCGGTTTTGTGGGTTTCTCCGCCGTAAACAACACCGAGTGTTCCGATTGTGCCTGTCTTGATTCCTGCGTGCTCAAAAATTTCGGCAACCATTGCGGTTGTTGTGGTCTTGCCCTTTGTGCCTGTGATTGCAACCGTGTAGAGTTCGTCCTCGGGATGTCCGAAAAATTCAATGCTCATAAGCGAAAGAGCGTATCTTGTGTCCTCAACCTTTACAACGGCAACATCGCTCGGCACTTCAAAGTCGAGGTCATCGCTGATGACGAGTGCCGACGCACCCTTTTCAACGGCTGACTTTGCGTATTTGTGACCGTCCGAGGTATAACCTTTAAGGCACACAAAAGCCGTGCCTTTTTCAACTTTTCTTGAATCATAGATAATATCCGAAATTTCGGTATCAAGGTTGCCCTGAACCGTGTATTTCAAATTTACAAGAAGGTCTTTCAGTTTCATTATATATATCTCCGTTTCCCCGACATAAAGTCGGCTTGCTGTTTTGCATTACCTTATAATTATAGCAATTGTTACCGCTTATTACAACTGTATGTTAAAAAATTAATGTGTGATGTTTGAAATAAATGTTTTTATTTGGGGATTGGTCATTTTTTACTAAAATCAGGAAAATTTGCCGAATTTTAAGCTTATTTTTTGAATAAAGAATATAATTTGTGTTATGTCACATAACGGTCAAGTGCGATTATGCAAGTTGCACAACTGCTATTTTAGCAAAATAGACAATTTGAGTTAATGAAATTTGTGCAAAAAATAAAATTCAAAGAAAAACCGTGTCATATTGCACAAAAATAATCCCGATTTTTAACAACATAGATAAAAAGTACAAAGGGAGTTGAAATTTAGGTGAATTTTTGATATCATTTATGTAGTGGATATGATGCCTTTGTGTGTGTTATGTCCCCAAAGAAAGTATGTAATCCGAAAGGACACTACGAAAATATTCAGAAAGAGGGATTTTTCCAATGAAAAAGATTCTCGCCATTTTATTGGCAGGTATGATGACAGCTACTGCTCTCGTTGGTTGCGGCGAAGCTGCTGGCTCATCATCAAAAGCAGACGACAGTTCAAAATCAGACAACGGTTCTTCAGATGCTGCTAAGATCGAAGGCTCAATCGTTGACGACAGCTACTTCGGTGACGAAGGTACAGACAGCAACCCTGTAACTCTTAAGGTTTGGGCTCCTGACGCTGCTGTAAGCCTCGTAAAAGAGCAGATTGAAGCTTTCAAGAAGGCTTATCCTAACAGAAAGTTCAAAGAGATTTCAGTTGTAGCACAGGGCGAAAACGATGCTGCTACAAACATGCTTAACGATGCAACAACAGCTGCTGATGTATTCAGCTTCCCAAGTGACCAGCTCAACAAGCTCGTTGACGCAGGCGTTATTTCACAGGTTGCATTCAAGGATGCCGTAACAGAGGCTAACGCTGAGGAAACTGTAACAGCAGGTACACTCAACGACACACTCTATGCTTATCCTGAAACAAACGATAACGGTTACTACCTCGTTTATGATAAGTCAGTAGTTTCTGACGATCAGGCTCAGACACTCGAAGGTATTCTTGAGGCTTGTAAGAAGGCTGGCAAGAAGTTCATCATGGATGCCGGCAACGGTTACTATGCTTGTACTTTTGCTTTCACAGCAGGCGTTAAGATTGACGGTCTTGAAGAAGACGGTCTTACACAGAAGTTCGCTGAGTATGACGAAGATGACGCTGTAGCAACACTTCAGGCTTTTGCAAAGCTCATCAAGGATTACAAGGGTACATTCCAGTCACTCGAAGTTGCTAACATCGCTTCAGGTTTCTCAAGCGGTAAGTGCGGCGCAGGTATCGACGGTTCATGGGATACAGCTTCTAACCAGAAGGCTCTCGGCGACAACTTCGGCGCTGCTAAGCTTCCTACAATCAATGTTAACGGTACAGACAAGCAGCTTATCTCAATGTTCGGTTACAAGTACATCGGTGTAAACGGTTCTTCTAAGTTCCCTGCAACAGCTCAGATCCTTGCTTACTATCTTGCAGGTGAAGAGTGCCAGCTCCAGAGAGCTGAAAAGCTTGGTTGGGGTCCTTCAAACAAGAAGGTTCAGGAGAACGAAGTTGTAACAGGTTCTGCTGTTCTTAAGGCTATCGGCGAGCAGGCTAAGAACGCTTGTGTACAGGTTAATGTTGCTTCAACATTCTGGGATCCTATGGCTAACCTCGGTAACAAGCTCATCGCTGACAACTGCGATCCTTCAGATGCAGCTGCTATGAAGAAGCTTCTTAACGATACAATTTCTAACATCAAGGATGAAGGCTAATCGTTAAGTAAGTTAAATTGATTTAATTTAATCGATTAATTAGCTGCGGGACACTCCGGAAACGGAGTGTCCCGTAAAAAAAGAAAAAATGCGGATAGTCCGCTTGCGTTATCAATTTGTATATACGCCTGACTAATAATGTTTTATTACGAAGGGCAACTATTATAGGATAGCGTAAAAGACATTATTAGTCTGGTGTATTAGAGAGATTTGCAAATTATTAAGGAGAGCGCCTAATGACATATGTTGAATACAAACAGCTCAATCCTTTCCAGAGATTTGCCTACAACTTAAAGAAGTTTTTCTGCAACATTCCTCATGCCGTTGGCCACTTTTTCGTAGCACTCGGCAAGGCAATCGTTAAATTCTTTGTAGGCATCGGCAAGGGCTTTGCCAACTATGGCAAGACCTTCGTAAAAGGCGACTGGGCTACAAAACTTTCCTACCTTATTTTCGGTGTAGGTGACCTTAGCAAAGGTAAATATTACAAGGGTATTCTTTTCTTCGCAGTTGAAGTTCTCTATATCCTTTACATGGTATTTTTCGGATGGGGATATCTCAGAATGTTCCCAACACTTGGTACTCAGGCTCAGAGAACCGAGTACATCAACGGTGTAATTCCAAAGCAGGTACCCGGCGATAACTCAATGCTTATTCTTCTTTACTCGGTATTGACACTCGTAATCACAGTAGTAGTTTTCGCTATTTACATAACAAACATCAAAGATGCGTACAGACATCAGATTATGAAGGCTAACGGTCAGAAACCAACTTCATTCAAAGATGATATGAAGCAGTTCCTTGACGGTAAGTATCACATTACTCTTATGTCATTCCCTGTACTTATGATCGGTATCTTCAATGTTCTGCCGCTCATATTTATGATTTTGATTGCATTTACCAACTATGATAAACAGCATATGCCTCCGGGAACACTGTTCACATGGATTGGTTTTGACAACTTCGGCTCACTCTTCAACCTCGTTGAAGGTGCTAAGAAGGGCTATACATTTATTAAGCTCACAGAATGGACTCTTATCTGGGCTGTTGCAGCTACATTCTCAAACTATATCCTCGGTATGATCTTCGCTCTTATGATCAACAAGAAGGGTATCAAGTTTAAGTCACTCTGGAGAACACTTTTCGTTATCACAATCGCTGTTCCTCAGTTCGTATCACTTCTTCTCATGAACCAGATGCTCCAGTCAAACGGTGCTGTAAACATTATTCTTTCACACCTCACAAACAGCCATGTCGAAATTCAGTGGCTGAACTCGAGTGCAACTCTGGCTCGATGGGTAGTTATCATCATCAACTGTTGGGTAGGTATTCCGTACACCATCCTTTCTATGTCTGGTATTCTTATGAATATTCCTGAGGATCTCTATGAATCCGCAAGAATCGACGGTGCAGGTCCTGTTAAGACATTTACGGCTATCACACTTCCGTATATGCTCTTTGTTACAACTCCTCAGCTCATCACTCAGTTTGTTGGTAACATCAATAACTTTAATGTTATCTACCTCCTCTCAGGCGGTAGCCCGACAACTCAGGATTATTATCAGGCCGGTGAAACCGATATCCTCGTTACATGGCTCTTTAAGTTGACCATGAACTCGCAGGACTACGGACTTGCCGCCGCGATAGGTATTTTGGTATTCGTTATTTGCGCAACGCTCTCACTCATTGTGTATAATAACTCAAAATCAATGAAGGATGAGGAGGCGTTCTCATGATAAAAAGTTACAAGTTAAGAAGGCACATTGCGAACACATTTGTTTACCTGTTCCTCATTGTAATGGGCTTCATTTGGATTTCTCCGTTCATCTATCTCGTAATGCACTCATTCCGTGGC
>CACXYD010000025.1 GCA_902771755.1 uncultured Ruminococcus sp.
AAAGCCGAATGTAAGCGCCAGGATTATGTAGATAAAAATAAATGTTCCGCCGCCGTACTTAGCCGCATAATACGGAAATCGCCAAAGATTTCCCAAACCTACCGCACTTCCCGCAGCGGCAAATACAAATCCGAGTCCGCCGGAAAAGCTTCCTCTTTTTTTGCTCATAAAAATTACCTCTCATTTTCTTTTTTTATTTTTAACTCAGTAAATAAAACAATTAAAGCAAGTATAACATAATAAAGAGATTAAGACAACATTTTTTGCGTATTTTGCGAAAAGAAAATTTTGGCTTTATCTTTGCAAATTTTGTCAAATCTATTGCAAAACGATTTCATTTGTGATATTGTAAAATATATGTAAAGATTGCGTTATCAAAAGTAAAATTTAGTGCAATTCGCTTGAAATAATCCGTTGCGTATTTTATACTTAATCAGATATATTCAAATGTTTTGTATATCAATCTTTATGGTGGTGAATTATATGTCAAATTCAAAAAACAACAATAAAAAATCATCCGAAAAGGCAAAGTTAATGTCAAAATGGCAAAAAATGCCTTATACCAACAGAGAATTAAGCTGGGTTGACTTTAACGCAAGAGTGCTTGAAGAGGCATTCAAAAAGACCAACCCCATTATGGAAAGGTGCAACTTCCTTTCAATTACAGCGTCGAACCTTGACGAATTTTTTATGGTGCGTGTTGCAGGTGTGCTTGACCAGATTCATCACGGCAGAACAAGCCGTGACGCTTCGGGAATGACTCCTACGGAAGTTATGGACGGACTTGTTGAGAAAATTCACGAGTTTGCCAAAAAGCAGTACAGCTGTTACAACCGTTCAATAATTCCGTCACTTCGTTCGGCAGGCATTGTGTTCAAAGAGGCTGACGAGCTTGACGGCGACCAAAAAGCGTTTGTCGATGAATACTTTGAAAAGGTAGTTTTCCCTGTATTGACTCCTATGGCTGTTGACACAAGCCGTCCGTTCCCTATGCTTGCAAACAAGAGCCTTAACATTGCGGTTCGCCTTACAAATGCAGAAAATGAAGAATTTTTCGCATTGGTTCAGGTTCCGTCAATTCTTCCGAGATTTCTCGAACTTCCCACCCACGAGGGCAGAGCGTTTATTCTGCTTGAAAAAATAATTGCAATGCACCTCGGCGAGCTTTTTGAGCTTTACAACATCAAGCAGTACGATCCTTTCAGAATCACACGAGATTCCGACCTTGACATTGACGAGGACACAGAGGACCTTATGGCTGAAATCAAAAAATCAATCAGAAAGCGTAAAAGAGGCGAGCCTGTTCGTCTTGAGTTCGGCAAGAAATGTAACCGTGAAATCCGTGAATTCCTTGTTGATGCTCTTGATGTTACAGAGCGTGAAATCTACTTTCAGATAGGTCCTCTCGACCTTACATTCCTTTCAAAATTTGCCCACATCAAGGGTTGTGAGGATATGTGCTTTGAGCCTATCGTTCCCGTAAATCCGCCTGCGGAATTCTGCGGTTATGACGATATCTTTGAGGCTATCCGTGAAAAGGACAGACTTGTGCATCATCCTTACGAAAGCTTTGATGTTGTGGTTGATTTCGTCAAAAAGGCGGCAACCGATCCTAATGTCCTTGCTATAAAGCAGACCTTGTACCGTGTCAGCGGAAATTCTCCGATTGTGGCGGCTCTTATCAAGGCGGCTGAAAACGGCAAGCAGGTAACGGTTCTTGTTGAACTCAAGGCGAGATTTGACGAGGAAAATAATATTCAGTGGGCAACAAAGCTTGAAAAGGCGGGCTGTCATGTAATTTACGGCCTTACGGGACTTAAAACCCATTGCAAAATCTGTCTTGTAGTAAGAAAAGATAAGGACGGAATCAGAAGATATTTGCATATGGGTACGGGTAACTATAATGACAGCACGGCGAGATTCTATACCGACATCGGTATGTTCACCTGCCGTGAAGAATACGGTGTTGACGCATCGTCACTCTTTAATGTATTGACAGGTTACTCAACTCCGCCTGAATACAACAAGTTTATCGTTGCACCGCACGGAATGCGTCCGTTCTTTGAGGCTATGATTATTCAGGAAACCGAGAACGCAAAACTCGGACTTCCTGCCAAAATTACCGCAAAGGTCAACTCACTTGTTGATCCTGAAATCATCAGCCTTTTGTATGATGCATCAAATGCGGGCGTAAAAATTGACCTCATCGTAAGAGGCATCTGCTGTCTTGTTCCCGGTGTCAAGGGATTCAGCGAGAATATCAGAGTAATTTCAATTGTCGGTCAGCTTTTGGAGCATAGCCGAATATTCATATTTGAAAACAATTCAAATCCGCTTTACTATATGGGAAGTGCCGACTGGATGCCGAGAAACCTCGACAGACGAGTTGAGCTTGTGTTCCCTGTTGAGGATGAGGATATCAAAAAGCGTGTGCAGGAGGTTATCTCAGTTTCGTTCAAGGATACCGTAAATGCACGCCAACAGCTTTCAACAGGTGTTTATAAATCTGTTGACAAGCGAGGTAAACACAAGATGAATTGTCAGAAATTCTTTTCAAAGCTTGCATTAAAGGCTCAAAAGCAGGCAATGAAAAAGACATATGCGAGCACTGTCGGAACTCCGATTGTACCCGTTGAAGTGAAAAAGGAGGATTCCGAACAATGAAAAGAGTAGGCATTTTAACAAGCGGCGGCGATTGTCAGGGACTTAACGCAACAATTCGTGCCGTTGCAAAAACATTGTATCATAAGCTTGGTGATGATGTTGAAATCATCGGCATTATTGACGGCTACAGAGGACTTATCTACGGCGAAACAAGAAAGATGAAACCCGAGAATTTTTCGGGTATTCTCACAATGGGCGGTACAATTCTCGGTACATCAAGACAGCCGTTCAAGCTTATGCGTGTTGTTGACGAGAACAGCGTTGACAAGGTTGAGGCTATGAAGAAAAACTACAAAAAGCTCGGTCTTGACTGCCTTGTTGTTCTCGGCGGTAACGGAACTCAGAAAACCGCAAACCTCCTCCGTGAAGAAGGACTCAATGTGGTTTCACTTCCTAAGACAATTGACAACGACCTTTGGGGTACAGACAAGACATTTGGCTTTCAGAGTGCCGTTGACATTGCAACAAATGTAATCGACTGTATCCACTCAACCGCAACATCTCACGGCAGAGTTTTCATCGTTGAGGTTATGGGACACAAGGTTGGTTGGCTCACACTTTATGCGGGTATTGCAGGCGGTGCGGACATTATTCTTATCCCCGAAATTCCGTATGACATAGATTCTGTTGTCAAGACAATCAAGGCGAGAACTGCAGGCGGTAAGAACTTCTCAATCCTTGCAGTTGCCGAGGGTGCAATCTCAAAAGAAATTGCCGCTTTGCCTAAAAAGCAGAGAAAAGCCGCTATTGCAGAGATGAAATATCCGTCAATTTCCTATCAGATTGCCCATGATATTGAGGAGGCAACAGGTCAGGAAACAAGGGTTACAGTCCCCGGCCACTTCCAGAGAGGCGGCAGTCCCGATGCCTATGACCGTGTGCTTTCAACCCGTTTCGGTGTCAAAGCCGCTGAGCTTATCATCAACAAAGACTATGGTAAAATGGTTGCCCTTGTAAATAATAAGGTAGTTGCTGTTCCGCTTGAGGACATCGCAGGCAAGCTCAAGAGCGTTCCGAAAGACAGCGAAGTTGTTGAAACCGCAAGAAAAATGGGCATCAGCTTTGGCGAATAATTTTCGCCTTTTGGTTGACATATGCCTTTGTTATGCCAAAGGCTAAAAAACGCTCAAAAATTTGATATAATAATCAAGTCGGAAAATCGGTTTTACAATCGGTTTTCCGACTTTTTGTTGTTTGTGCATTAAATGTGTGCAGAAAAATTGCCTGAAATCTTGCAATGGACGCTTGCTTTTGCTATAATCGTAGTATATATATGAAAATATGTGCCACGCAAAATGAACGGGGTATTAAATATGAAATCAGATTTTAAGAAAATTTTGAAAAAAAGAATACTTCCGACCGTACTTGCGGTTCTTGCATTGTCGGTTTGTTCAATAACCGCCTTTGCGGTGGGTGAGGACGATCCGCAAACTCCCGATCCTCAGCCCGATCCCGTAGTGACGGAGTATGTTCCCGATGAAACCGAGCCTCAATACACGGAGCCTGTGTATACCGAGCCTGTGTATACCGAAGAACCGACAACCGAGTATGTTGAGCCTGAAACGGAAGCTCCCGCAACAGAATATGTTCAGCCCGAAACGGAAGCTCAGGGACAGGATGAAACGCAGTATCAGAATCAGTATGTTGAAACTCAAGCGCCCGATTCAACAGAATTTCAGGCTCCGACAATCGCAAAAACAGTCAGCGAAAAAAAGTATTCCACAAGCTACACGGCGGGAATTGTTTCGTGGATTTGCGTAGGTCTTGGAGTAGTTGCAATTGCGGTTGTAATGATCAGCACAAAAGTCGGTGCAAGAAAAAGAATAAGGTAACAACATTAAATGTGTAAAAATATGGATAATCTTAACATCGGCGGTGTTCCGCTGAAATCCCACGCAGTTCTCGCTCCCATGGCGGGGGTAAGCGACAGGGCTTACCGTGAACTTTGCGTAAGATTCGGTGCGGCATACTGCGTAAGCGAAATGGTCAGTTCAAAGGCGCTTTCTTTCAACAGTAAAAAGAGCGAAGAACTGATGGAAATTTCAGACTTAGAGCGTCCTTGCGGAATCCAGATTTTCGGCGATGATCCGAAATGTATGGCTGATGCCGCAAAGCACGCACTTGAAAACGAACCCGATATAATCGACATCAATATGGGATGTCCCGCTCCGAAAATCAGCTCAAACGGCAGCGGAAGTGCATTGATGAAAAATCCTCAGCTTTGCGGAGAAATTGTCAAGGCGGTGACAGCCGTTTCCGACATACCCGTAACCGTGAAAATCCGCAAAGGTTGGGACGATGACAGCGTAAATGCCGTTGAGGTTGCCAAAATCTGCGAATCGGCAGGTGCGGCGGCAATTACCGTTCACGGCAGAACAAGACAGCAGTATTACAAGCCTCCCGTTGACTACGATATCATAAAGGCTGTAAGAGAGTCAGTCAGCGTTCCCGTTATCGCAAACGGTGACATCGACAGCGCCGAAAAGGCGAAAGAGGTAATGGACATCACAGGCTGTGACCTTGTTATGGTCGGCAGAGCAACGCTCGGAAATCCGTGGATTTTCTCGCAGATTAACGCATACCTTGAAAACCCGAATGTTAAAATTCACACTCCAAACCTTGAAGAAAGGCTTAATGTAATGATTGAGCATATCGGCAAAATGGTTGAATACAAGGGTGAGCATATGGCAATGCTTCAGGCAAGAAAACTTGTGGTCGGCTATTTCAAGGGCATAAAAGGTGCAGCGGCTCTGAGAAATGAAGCAGGAAAAATTAAAACGCTTGATGATTTGTACGAATTAAGGCAAAAAGCCCTTTCGTTGCAATGACATAAATTCAAACAGGATACCTCGTATCCGAAAATAAAAATATAAGGGGAATGTAACAATGAGTGAAAAAACAAACATCGCTACTCTTGATTACCTCAATGAGTACGATCCCGCAATCGGTAACGCAATGACAGACGAGCTTAAAAGACAGCGCAGAAACCTTGAGCTTATCGCAAGTGAAAACATCGTTTCTCCCGCAGTTATGGCTGCAATGGGCAGCTTGCTCACAAACAAGTATGCCGAAGGTTATCCGGGAAAGAGATACTACGGCGGTTGCCAGTGCGTTGATGTAGTTGAAGAAATTGCCCGTCAGCGTGCATGTGAGCTTTTCGGCGCAGAACACGCAAATGTTCAGCCACACTCAGGCGCTCAGGCTAACACAGCAGTATATTTTGCAATGCTTAACCCCGGTGACACAGTAATGGGTATGAACCTCAACGAAGGCGGTCACCTTACACACGGTTCACCTGTTAATATTTCAGGTAAATACTTCAACTTCGTTCCCTACGGTGTTGATCCCGAAACACACAGAATTGACTATGATAAGGTTCTTGAAATTGCAAAAGAATGCAAGCCTAAGATGATTGTTGCAGGCGCATCTGCATACCCAAGAATCATTGATTTTGCAAAACTCCGTGAGATTGCCGATGCAGTAGGCGCATACCTCATGGTTGATATGGCTCACATCGCAGGTCTTGTTGCCGCAGGTGTTCATCCAAACCCTGTTCCGTATTGTGAGTTTGTTACAACAACAACACACAAAACTCTCCGTGGTCCTCGTGGCGGTCTTATCCTCTGTCGTGAAGAATTTGCAAAGCAGATTGACAAGGCTATCTTCCCGGGTACACAGGGTGGTCCTCTTATGCATGTTATTGCCGCAAAGGCTGTTTGCTTTGGCGAGGCTTTAAAACCTGAGTTCAAGGAGTACGGCAAGAAGATTGTTTCTAACTGTAAGGCTCTTGCAGACGGACTTCTCAAGAGAGGCAACAAGCTTGTTTCAGGCGGTACAGACAACCATGTTCTTCTTATGGACCTTCGTGACACAGATGTAACAGGTAAGGAGCTTGAGGCTCGTCTTGACGATTGCTACATCACAGTAAACAAGAACACAATCCCCGGCGAACCCCGTTCACCGTTCGTAACAAGCGGTGTAAGAATCGGTACTGCCGCTGTTACAACAAGAGGTCTTAACGAGGAAGATATGGACAAGATTGCCGAGTACATCACCCTCGTTCTTAACGACTATGAGAACAGCAAGGAAAAGGTTAGAGCAGGTGTTGAAGAAATCTGCAAAAAATATCCGCTTTATGAGTAATTGTGAGTAATAAATTACTCAGGTAAAAAGTAAAAGTGAATAGTTAAAAAGTCAGTCGGTTGGTATATTGCCAACCGACTGCTTTGCTGTTAAGGGTAAATAAATGATGTAATCTCGTAGGGGCGCTCATTGGGCGCCCGCAAGTAACGGTACAAATTATATGTTAAAACAAATCCTATAAATGATGCAATCCCGTAGGGGCGGATATTATCCGCCCGCCCGATAAATGATTTTGTTTAAACACATATGTTTTGATATGATGAAAATTGTGTATACCAATGTAGCGGCGAACCGTGTTCTCTCGTCTGAAATATAGTCGCAATGCGTTGCACATAAATGTGCTGCCTTTTGCTCGTTATTTCAGACAGCGCTTTGCTCCCTTTTTCCGCCACCGGCGGCGGTCGCAAGGCTACCAATCGTTTTGGTTGCAAAACCAAAACGAACACACAGTTTTTTTGCAGTAGCAGTATAAAATAATATGGTAGCCAACGAATGGTTTGCGTCAAGTCGAACCGATTTTACAATCGTTTCGATTGGCGAACACGGTTCGCCGCTACAATATAACAATAACAGTGTGACATTTATAAAATCTGATTTAATATACAATCTGTACCATTACCTAAGGTTAATTAAAAATATTTGACATGTATTGATTGAATATATATTTTTAAGTATAATGAAATTGTGAAGTGGTTATGAGAATGACATTAGGCGATTTGAAAGGGGTATCTGTATGTTATCTATTTATCCTGCGTGTTTTTACAAAGAAAAAGAGGGCAATTATTCCGTAATTTTTCCTGTTCTCGACATAGCAACTTGCGGTGATACAATTGATGAGGCTATGAAAATGGCTGTTGATTGCCTTGCCGGATATTTGTACGATGCAAAAATTGAAAAGGCAGAAGTTCTCAAACCGCCTAAAATGGAAGATATTGATATTGATGCGGAATATGATGAATATGTAACGGCATTTGTCAATATGGTTACTGTTGATGTTGACGAATACGCAAAAAAGCACTTTGAAAATTAATGCTTTAGCCGACTGTTTAGAAAACGACAGTCGGCTATTTTATAATGTTTTTTGATATAACAAAAAGGTCGAAAAATTGCTTTTTCGACCTTAAATTAATTTTGTTTATTCTGTTTTGTTTTCGGCGACGGTGGGGATTTCACCGTGTTTTTCTTCAAAATCCGCAATTTCATTTTTAATCAGATGAAGAAGATACCAATTCATTGACCTGTCATCATATTTTGCGACATACTCAAATTTACGCAATAAATCCTCATCAATGCGTAGCGACAAATGTTTTGGCTTTCCTTTCATAAAATTGCACCTCAAATGAACCTATTATGGGTTTATTATAAGTCCTTCTTGTGCTATAATGTAAAAGTGAACCTATAATGGGTTCATAAAAAGAGAGGTGCTTTGTTAATGAAAATTGCGGTTATCGGTTCAAGAACGCTTACAGTCAGAAACCTTGAAAAATATATTCCGAAAGATACAACCGAAATTATTTCGGGAGGTGCAAATGGAATTGACAGATGTGCAAAAGAATTTGCGATAAAAAATAATATTAGATACACAGAATTTCTTCCTGAATATAAAATATATGGAAGATATGCTCCGCTGAAACGCAATCTTGAAATCATTGACAATGCAGATTTCGTTTTGGCTTTTTGGGATGAAAAAAGCAGAGGCACTAAATTTGTTATAGATAATTGCAGAAAAATAAATAAACCGATAAGAGTGTTGATTAGCAAAGGATGTTTATAACATAATGTCATTGCCACAGATTACACACTGTTTTCGTCACTCAAAAGTTATGCGTACAAACAAAAATGCACCGGAGCCTTGTTCGGGCGACCGATGCAATTCATTTATCATATTATTTTGTCAAAAGTTATACCATAGGAAACCACATCGGAACTACGGTGTTGAAAATAAGGACAGAGCAGATTCCGCAGGTCAAGCCTAAAATCATACCTGCGATGACATCCGTGAGGTAGTGAACACGCAGATAAATTCTTGAAAATGCAATAAGCAAGGCAAGTCCGAGTATCGGCATAAAGGTTACGAACCTGCAACGCAAGAGCGCAACTCCGACCATTGCGAACGATGCCGTTGTGTGGCCTGACGGGAACGAGTAGAACCTCGGTCTGTCAATAAGCTGTTCGTCATCATCAAGACTGTGGCAAGGTCGCACACGCTTTACGATATGCTTGATAATAACTTCTCCCATAAGGTGAGCCCACGCAAGTGCAAAAATAAAGTTTGCGGCTGTTGCTCTCCAATCGGAATTTATAAGAAACGGAAGACAAATTGCCCACCATATAAGACCCGCATTACCTGCACGGGATGCAGTAATCATTATTTTGTTTAGTGCCGGCTTATGAATTCGGGATATGTTGTCAAGAACCCTGTTGTCAATGTTTTGAATTCTGCCAAACATAAACACAACTCCTATTCGTAATATTTACCTGACCTGTCCGCAAAATAAAATCGCAAAACAGGCTATTTTGGCATTCTATCATCATCCATACAGGTTCATTATAACACATACTAATTGATTTGAACAGATATTTTTTTAAAATTTTACTTAATTTTCAGATTTACCAAATGGGCGATTGACGGAATATTTGCACCTTGTCCGCTTGAGGTCGGACTCATAAGTGCTCCTGTTGCCATAAACAAAATATTTTTTACAAGACCGTTCTCAAAGTCGTCCATAATTTTTGAACAAAGCACCGACGCAGCACATCCGCAACCCGAGCCGCCTGCGTGAACATCCTGATTGGAGCGTTCAAAAATCATAAGACCGCAATCGTTGTGCTGTTTCCTGATGTTTATTCCGTCACGCTCGAGCAAATCATAAAGCGACTTACTGCCGACTTCGCCCAAATCGCCTGTGATAATCATATCGTAATCCTCGGGCGATGTTTTGGTGTCATCAAGATAACATTCGAGCGTCTGTGCAGCCGCAGGAGCCATTGCCGCCCCCATATTATTGGCATCGCTTACTCCGAGGTCAACTATTCTGCCGACTGTTGCCCGTGCAACGCAGACGCCTTTTTTGAGATTTTTCAGAATACAGCTTCCCGCACCCGTAACCGTCCATTGTGCGGTTGGAGTGCGAACTCCGCCGTATTCAAGCGGAAAACGGTACTGCCGTTCAGCCGATGCAAAGTGGGATGAGGTTACACATGCTGAAATTCTCGCTCCGCCGCTTTCAACTGCAGATGCCGCCATAATAAGGCTTTGCGCCATTGTTGAACACGCTCCGTACTGCCCCAGATACGGGATTCCGAATTTCATAAGACCAAAGCTTGAACCGATGCATTGGTTGAGCAAATCTCCTGCAAAAACGCAGTCAACCTCGCTTGCGTGTGTTTTTGAACGCTCCAAAGCCTTTTCAAGAGCCTCGCCCTGAAACATACTTTCCGCCTGTTCAAATGTGTCGCAACCGTCATAGCTGTCATAAATAATCTTGTCAAAATATTTTTTCAGAGGTCCTTCGGATTCCTTCTTTCCGACAACCGAACCCCAGCCTGCAATAACGGGCAAACTTTCAAAAGCAATTGTATATGCGCCTGTTCGTTTTATCATACAAAAACTCCCTTCCGCTTTTATTATCTGCGAAAGGGAGTTTTTTATTATTATTGGAAGTTGCTTTGCTTAATTATTCTTCGCCCGATTCAGGTTCTGTCGGTGTCGGTTCGGGATCGGGTTCGGGCTGTGGCTCGGTTTTTGATTCCGAACTTGACTGACTTGACGAACTGTGGCTCGATGAACTTGATGATGAGCTGTGGCTTGAATGGCTTGATGAAGAACTGCTTGAATGTGACGGTTCACTGTATGATGACTGTGAACTTGATGAGCTTGAACTGTTGTCGTCATCATCCGAGCTTGTTTCATCGGGGATTACAACATCATCGCCGTACTTTGCACGGGGATCGTTGTCAGCATCAATGAAAACATAACCGTTTTCGGTATCATAAGTTGATGAACCGAGTGACTCGGAATCAACCTCTTTGCCGTCTTTGTAATAAACTCTCCAAGCCTTTACAGTATAGCTTGAACTGCCCTGATCCGTAAGCTTGTTACGAGTCATGATAAGGTCGTATGAATCTGATTTCCAACCCCAGAATGAAACATAAAGTGTGTTGTCAACAACCTTACATTCAAGGAACATCTGATAATCTGTCGGGTTAGAAAGTTTAAGATCAAGGTTGCCGTAGTCGATTGTTGCGTCAAGACCTGTGGGAACATAGCTTGATGCCCACTTGTGACAGTAACGCTCCTCAACCTTCATGTTGGCTCTGATAGCCGCATTGTAGATTGTTGAACTTGACTGGCAGATACCGCCGCCGATACCGATGTCGGACTTACCGTTTGAAATTACACCCGCAGGCTTGTAGCCGAGTGACTCAAGGTTTGAGTTGCCTGTGCATTTGTTGAATGACCATGTTGCACCCGGTTCAATAACCGAACCGTTACAGGCTTTGAGCGAAACACGCATATTTTCGGTTCCGTTCTCTGTGTTGGTTGAAACGGTTTCGTATGTTGAAAGAAGAACAATGTTTTTCTTCAAATCGTCAACAGTAATTTTTGCGTCTGTCTTTTCAACATCCGCAATAATTCTGTATTCGCTTGCACCGCTTGCAAACACACCCTTAATCTGATTTGCAAGGTCTGTTTCGTTTACTTTCTGTCCCTGAGTAGCCTCTGTGTATTCAAAACGCTTTTCTGCATAGGGGTGGAACTTTGAAACGCTTGCGTTCTCAGCCTCTTTGTAATTTTTCTTTGCAACCTTTTTTGCTGTTTCGTCAACGCTTTCTTCGGTTACGGTAGCTGTTATCGTGTAATCCTTTTTGCTTGTTGAAGTTTCAACAGACGGATCGGTTGCCTCATTTTTGATTTCGTTAAGTACAGACTCAATGTCATAAGTATATTTGAAATCTTTTTCGGTTACTTTACTGATGATTCCGTTTACATCAACCGAAATGTCGAGAGGCTTTATAAAGCTTTCTTCCTTTTCTTCAAGAGCCTTTTTTGCCTCATCGTATGTTTTTCCCGAAATCGAAACACCCGAAACGGTTGTTCCGTCAGGGAACTTGAACTCACCTGCAACAGCCTCCTCAACGCTGTTAAAAAGCTTTCCGCCGAAAACGCAGAAACCTGTCACGCCGAGTGCCACTACAACTGCGGCAACAGATGAAATTATGATTGCAAGCTTTTTCTTGCTTTTCTTTTCACCCTTAGCCGTGTGGCTGCCTGATGAGTGTTTTCCTTTCTTGTTGTCAGACTGTTTGTCGCCGCCGTAGTTGATGTCAACAAGCTCCTCGTCAACAACAAGAATATCGTCCATAAAATTCCTGCTCAAAAAAATTCACCTCATATATACCCGAAAATTGCCCTTTGAAAACCAACTGCATTTGATTTTCAAAAAAGGTAAATATTTTTATTACTTCCTTTAATTACCCTGTACTGAAATATATGACAGTACAGTTTTTATTTTACAATATAATTTTGAAAAAATAAAGTGTGAAAACACAAAATTTAGAAATTATTTTTATAAAAATTTAAGTTCTTTTGACCAAAACAGTTTGACGGTTTTTTGAACGCATATTCCGAGTGCGGATTTTAACCTTTTTTGGAAAGTCGGGATAATTGCTCCGATTAAAAAACACAAACGAAATTTTAATCGTTTTTATTTAAAATTCAGACGAAATGCAAAAATAATCTATTGAAATACTTGCAGATTAAAAGTATAATAGTAAAAGCACACCTATGTGCAAAACCGTTTTCGGTTATTTTGAATTACGGAGAACTGATATGAAAATAATCATCTTCACAGCCTCAACAGGCGGCGGTCACAAGAGAGCCGCTGCGGCTATTGAATCAAAAATAAAAGCCGTCAGTCCCGACACAAAGGTTAAGGTTATTGACGCCATGAAAACAATCGGCAAGGTGTATGACAAAACCGTTTGTGACGGCTATCATTTTATGGCAACCAAAATCCCAAAGGTTTACGGCAAGTTCTATAAGATTACCGACAGAAGAAACCTTATGTACAAGGCTGTTATGCAGTCCAACACAATGATGTCGGCAAAGCTGCTTGACACAATCAATGAGTACAAGCCCGACGCAATTATTATGTGTCATCCGTTTGTTACAACAATGGTTTCAAAGCTTCGCCGTCAGCACAAGATTGATGTTAAGGCAATCAGTCTTATAACAGACTATGATGCGCACAGAACATATATTGTTCCGTATGTTGATGCGTATGTGCTTGCAGAGCCTGATATGGCAACAAAGCTTATAGATGAATACGGTGTTGACAAGAGCATAATCTATCCTCTCGGTATTCCGATTTTTGACCGCTTTACTGAGCCTTTTGACAAAAAGGCAATTTGTGAGCGTGAAGGACTTGATCCTAACAAGCCTACAATTTTGCTTATGGCAGGTTCTTTCGGTGTTACAAGCGTGCTGAGTTTTTACAAAGCCCTTGCACAGCGTGCTCCCGAAATGCAGTTTATTGTCATCACAGGCAGAAACATAAAGCTTTTTGCAAACCTTGAAAAGCTTGTTGAAGAAACGGGTATGCAGGACAACACAAAGCTTTTGTACTTTGTAAAGAATGTTGAAGATTATATGCATATCTCCGACCTTATCGTAACAAAGCCGGGCGGACTTACCGTTACCGAAAGCCTTGCCTGCTCACTTCCGTTGGCAATTTACAGCGCATTCCCCGGTCAGGAGCGAGATAATGCCGAATTTTTGCTTAACAAAGGTGCGGCAATTATGCTCCAGAAAAAGACAGGTGCAGACGATATCGTAAACCTTGTAAAAGACAAAGAAAGACTTGAACAGATGAAGGAAAAGTGCAGAGAGTTGCACCGTCCCGATTCGGCAGAAAAAATATTCAGACTTGCACAGGAACTCTGTAACGAATCTGACGGAGGAAATAACGAATAATGAAAAAAGCAATCTCCCTTGCATTGTGCCTTCTTATGGCAGGCACGGCGCTTACAGCGTGTTCAAATCCCGATGAATTTTCGGACAGCGAAAACCTTTCGCTTAAATA
>CACXYD010000026.1 GCA_902771755.1 uncultured Ruminococcus sp.
CAACAAATCTTTTTTATCGCAATTCATACTTTGCTCCTTTTTCAAGTGTTTCAGCATCCATATTATAGATAGCGTCAATAATACGGTTACGGTATGTTGAGTTGCCGTCTGTTTCTGCCATATTTGCAAAAGCAATTTCGCCTGCAAGTCCCATTGTGCAAACTGCAGCGGCAGTTGCCTCAAGAACATTGTCAGGGTTTGCAACAATAAATGCAGTTGTCATACCCGAAAGCTGACAGCCTGTACCTGTGATTTTGCTCATCTCGGGATGGCCGTTGCTAATTACATAGCACTTTTCACCGTCACTTACAAGGTCAATAGCGCCTGTGATTGCAATTACGCATCCTGCCTTCTTAGCGTAATCCTTTACAAATGCAACTGCGTTGTCGAGATTTTCTTCTGTTACTGCATCTGATACATCAGCGTCAACACCCTTTGTTGTGCCGCTTCCGAGTGCAAGCGTTTTGATTTCCGAAATGTTACCTCTGATAACATCAAATTTGATTTCTTTTGCAAGTTTAACAGCTGTGTCTGTGCGGAGCTTGCTTGCACCTGCACCGACAGGATCAAGTAAAACCTTGTGAGAAAGTTCGTTAGCCTTTTTGCCTGCAATGAACATACCCTCAATTGAGTTCTTGTTAAGAGTACCGATGTTGATGTTAAGACCGCCGCAAATGCTTGTGATGTCGGCAACATCATCGGGTTCGTCAGACATAATCGGACTTCCGCCGCAAGCGAGAAGTACATTTGCAACATCGTTTACTGTTACATAGTTTGTGATATTGTGTACAAGCGGTACTGTTTTTCTTACATTTTCAAGACAATTTCCAATCATAATGGATTCTCCTTTATAAAAATAAAACGGACGCACCAACAAAAGGTGTGTCCGTAAAGGCTCGCTATTTCCCTCCGTTGGCATTATCCAAATCAGGTCGCAGGTCGAGGCATTCAGCCTCCTCTCAGCCGACTAACTTGTCAGCTCCCTTACTTATAATATACAATTTGTGTCGATATTTGTCAACAAAAACTTGGTGAATATGTTTTGAGAGCGATTATACGAATACTATCCTCAGTAAAATCTTCTGTATTCAACATACCTTTTATGTGTAAAATACCGATTTTTAAATATTTGTTGACTTAAAGAAGAAAAAACAGTACAATAAAAATAACAGATATTATGGTTGAAATTTGCTGTTATAAAGGGGTTTTCCTCGAATTTATTTTTTGTTGAACAGGAGAAAAAGTATGTTTTGTAAAAATTGCGGAAGACAGTTATTGCCTAATGAAAAGTTTTGTGCCGATTGCGGAACACCTGTACCTGTACAGGAATCAAGTGTACAGAACGAACAGCCGATTGCAGAAAATCAGTCGGTTGAACAGACTGCCAATGTAAATGTTCAGAATGGACAGACACAGCCTGTTGAAAATCATCAGACTGACGCATATAATCAGACGCCTGCAAATGATTATGCCACACCGCAGTATCAGACAGTTAATGCACAGGGCGGATATAATCAGTATCAGAACGGCTCGCAGGGCGGATATTCCTACGATTACAACAATCAGGGAGTTCAGCCACAGTATGCACAGCCGATGCCTAAGAAAAAGTCAAAGACACCGTTTGTAATCACAGCATGCGGTATTGCGGTTGCACTTGTTGTTGCAATTGCGGCATTCTTTATATTCAACGGACTTAACAAGGCTACTCCTCAGGGACAGATTCAGGGTACATGGGTTGCCGAGGAGAGCGGAGTAAGCCTTCAACTTGAGTTTAAGCCTGACGGCACAATCGGTATTCCGAATGCAAAAGAACTCGGTGAGCTTATTTCAAATTATGCAGGCGGTTCCGATTACAGCGACATCATTAACTATGATGAGATTTTTAATATGATTGACATGAAGTACAGCATTGATGATGAAAAAACTCTTTCAATCAGCCTTGAAGTGTCTTTTGTAAATCAGAGTCAGTCGCAGTCACTCAAATGGTCTGACGATCCTGCAAACGACGACTCGGCATGGGGCATTGACGGCGATACCCTCTACATTGCCGGCACAAAGTTTACAAGAATCAATAACTGATAATGGTTTAAGATAATATGTAAAAAAACAAGGTCACGGTTTAAAATCGTGACCTTTTGTTGTGTGTAAGAGGTGGTTAATAGTTTGTGTATTATGTTTGTAAAAATAAAAAAGGAAACACCAAAATGATGTTTCCGCTGATTGGCGTGCCAAAAGGGATTCGAACCCCCGACCTTTCGCTTAGGAGGCGAACGCTCTATCCAACTGAGCTATTGGCACATAACATAAATATTGTATATTATGGTTTGCGATTTGTCAAGAAATCGGGGGATTTTCTTGCTTTTACAAAATATTTAAAAAATTTAAAAATAAGTGTTGACAAATGCAGAACCTTGTGATAGAATAAGCCTTGCTGAAACGCTGAAAGGCAACATAAGTAAACGGAGAGGTGTCCGAGTGGTTTAAGGAGCTAGTCTTGAAAACTAGTGATCCCGCGAGGGACCAAGGGTTCGAATCCCTTCCTCTCCGCCATTTTATTTTTATAGTGAATTTAACACTTCACACGGAGGATTACTCAAGTGGTGAAGAGGCTCCCCTGCTAAGGGAGTAGGTCGCTAACGCGGCGCGAGGGTTCAAATCCCTTGTCCTCCGCCAAGAAAAAAGCACTTGCAAATGCAAGTGCTTTTTTCAGTTAAATCCGTTTATAAAACGGGATAAATCATAAAATGATGAAATCGCAAGGCGAAGAAATCCGCCGCTGGCGGGATAAAGGATTTGATTTCATCCAAGTGCGGAGCTATTGGATTTCATCTGAAACAAAGTGAAGATTTCATCGTGTGCTTGCACACGATTTAATAAAAAATCAGAACTTTTGTAATACAGTAAAGTTTATAATTTTGAAATAGTTAAATAACGATAAAAATCAAAAATAGATTCTTGCGAAAGCAAGTGCTTTTTTTCTATGGAGTGTTGTTAGGTTGGCAAAAGAAAATAAACTGGCGGATTTATCAATGAATTTTTCTGTAAAAATTCTTTCTATATGCGATAATATTAAAGGCCATTATTCACTTGTTAACCAACTTGAGCGATCTGCAACATCAATCGGAGCAAATATAAGAGAGGCTAAGTATGCACACAGCAGAGCTGATTTTGTTTCAAAACTACAGATATCACTCAAAGAATGCTATGAAACAGAGTATTGGCTTGAACTTTTTAAAAGAGCGGAAATAATTTCAGACAGCGATTTTAAAGTCGTATTTCATGATTGCGGTGCGATACGCAGAATGTTAATAGCTTCTGTCAATACAGTAAAAGAAAACGCTACCGTGACAAACCCAATTGACACCAAACTTAATAACTGATAATATAAGGCTGTGAGAATATTTGTATTCTTACAGCATATTTTTTTACCCAAAGGAGGATAGGATTATGGGATTTTTAGCTGAAAAAACCGCTGTTATTACCGGCGGAGGCAGGGCTGTTCTCAGTGACGGAAGTTGTGGTTCAATCGGCTACGGCATTGCTACTGCTTATGCAAAAGAGGGTGCAAACCTTGTTATCACAGGCAGAAATGTTAAAAAGCTTGAAGATGCCAAAGAGGAACTTGAAAGACTTTACGGCATAAAAGTGTTGCCTGTTCAGGCTGATGTCAGCAAGAACGGCGATAACGAAAAGGTTGTTCAGAATGTTGTTGACAAGGCTGTTGAAACATTCGGCAGAATTGATGTTTTAATCAATAATGCTCAAGCATCTGCATCGGGTGTTACGCTTGCAAACCACACAACAGAGCAATTTGACCTTGCCGTTTATTCGGGATTGTACGCAGTTTTCTATTATATGAAGGCTTGCTATCCGCACCTTAAAAAGACAAAGGGAACGGTTATCAACTTTGCTTCGGGTGCAGGACTTTTCGGAAACTTTGGCCAGAGTGCATATGCTGCCGCCAAAGAGGGAATAAGGGGTCTTACACGAGTTGCCGCTAATGAATGGGGCAAGGACGGAATCAATGTCAACATCGTCTGTCCGCTTGCATGGACTGCTCAGCTTGAAAAATTTGAGCAGGCTTATCCCGACGCATTCAAGGCAAATGTAAAAATGCCGCCAATGGGACATTTTGGCGATGTCGAAAAGGAAATCGGCCGTGCTTGTGTTGCACTTGCATCGCCTGATTTCAAGTATATGAGCGGCGAAACCATAACCCTTGAGGGCGGAATGGGACTCAGACCGTAACCTCATTTGGAGAAGAATATTTTTATTATACGGCAAAATATCAAATAAAACTCCGCTTTCGTTGAGAGCGGAGTTTTGTATGCAAAAAAAATTTTAAAACACACTAATATGAGTATTGAATTTTTTCTTCATATGCTGTAATATCAAGTTACAGAGTACATACCGAAATTATTTTAAGGTGATTGTATGGGAATTTTTGATAAGAAAAACACGGATATTTTCAGCAAGGATTATGATCCTGCAAAGGCATGGATTGAGTACAACATTTTTAATGAATGTGTAAAGGACGAAAACGGAAAGTCTTTTGATGAATCCCTTGAGGATAACTTCTGGGATTATTTGAAGAAAAACCGTGACAAGTAATAACTTTTGCGAAAAAATAAAAGACAGCCGAGGTGTGAAAATTCGGCTGTCTTTTTTGTTACAGATTAGTTGAGAAAATTCCCGTAAGCTGCTGCACTCCGATTGATACGGCGGAAATTGCTATCCAACAGCAAAAGCCTAAAATAATCGGCTTTGCACCGCTCTTTATCAGTTTTACTATGTTTGTGTTAAGCCCGATTGCTCCCATTGCCATTGAAATGAAAAATGTTGCGAGCCATTTCATAAGAGGTACAAAACCGTTATTGTAAAATTCTGTAAAAGAACATTGCGGAATGAATCCGACAAGTGTTGATACAAGTGACGCTCCGATAAAAAAGAGGATGAACCACGGGAAAATCTTTTTGAACGAAAATGATGAGCCCTTTGCTCCGATTGATTTTGCCTTGTGTGTTCTGTAAATTGCAAGGCAGAGTGTTATCGGAATTATCGCAAGTGTGCGTGTCAATTTTACGGTTACGGCTGTTGACAGAATACCGTTTGCGTTCCAGATTTTTTCAGCTGTTGCGGCAGTTGCGGTTACGGATGATGTGTCGTTTACCGCTGTTCCCGCAAACACCGCAAAGCCTTCCGTACCAAAGCCGACAGCGTGACCGAATGTTGGAAAAATGAGTGCCGCAAGAATATTGAACAGAAAGATTACTGAGATTGATTGTGCAATTTCCTCGTCATCGGCATCAATTACGGGAGCGGTTGCCGCAATAGCAGAACCGCCGCAGATTGACGAACCTACCCCGATAAGACAGGCTGTTTTAGGTTTGATTTTTGCAATCTTCATAACTACAAATGCTGTTATGAGAGATGTTAAAATTGTGCTTACAATCACGGGCAGACTCTTACTGCCTACACTTGCAATTGTGCCGAGATTAAGCGAAAAGCCGAGTATGATTACAGCCCATTGCAGAATCTTTTTTGAGGTGAATTTTATTCCGCCCGAAAAATATTTGTTCGCAGAAAATTTCGGTGCTAAAAGCGTGATTATCATTCCCGTTATAATTGCCGCAACAGGTGCGCCTATCAGCGAAAACGAAAATGAACCGATTTGAATAGTGCTGAAAAGTTCCGCAAATGCCGCAATTACGGCACATACGAGGATTCCGCCAAAGTTTGTTTTGATAAATTTCATTGTTTTACCCTTCTCGATTTTATTTTGCCTGTTGAGTATAACACGAAAGTATGATAAAATCTAATTATTGTTTAAAATGAGATGATAAAGTAAATTTATCAGAGAGGTGCAATATGATTGATTACAGAGTTAAAACATTTCTAACGCTTTGCGATTTTATGAATTACAGAAAGACGGCACAGGCGCTTAATATGACGCAACCTGCCGTTACTCAGCACATACATTTTCTTGAGAATCAGTACGGTTGCAAGCTGTTTGATTATGACCGACACAGCCTGAGATTGACAAGAGAGGGAGAGTTGCTGAAAAGATATTGTGAGTCGGTTATGTATCAGGAAGAAAAGTTGTTTGAAAAGATTAAATCGGGTGAAAAACGGCTTGTACGGTTTGGTGCAACAAAGACAATCGGAGAGTATGTTATCCCGAAACAGGTTGAAAGATTTTTGCAGTTGCCCGATTATAATGTTGAAATTGAGATTGACAACACAAGGTATCTGCTTGATAAGCTGAAAAGGGGCAAACTTGACTTTGCGTTGATTGAAGGATTTTTTGACAGCAATGAATTCTTGAACAGAGTTTATCGTTCGGAAAATTTTGTCGGTGTGTGCAGTAAAAATCACAGATTTGCAAATAAAACAATTCTGCCGGAGGATATTTTTTCCGAACATCTTTTTCTGCGTGAAAAGGGTTCGGGAACACGAAATATCCTTGAACAGGTTTTGTCGGAACACAACAGAACAACGGGGCATTTTGCAAGAGTAACCTGCATAAACCACTTTACGCTTATGTCAAAGCTGATTGCAGATAACCTTGGAATAACATTTGCTTACGAGGTTATGCAAAAGAGTTATTCAAGCCTTGCACCGTTTTATGTTAAGGGTTGGAATATTGTGCGTGATTTCAATTATGTTTATCTTGATTCCGCTGATTCTCTTGAGATTCTTGAAACCTTTGACAGCCTTTCCGAATAGTCAACTTTGGACAGCTTTTGCTGTCCTTTTTCTTTTCACGGTTTCACACACAATGACACTCGGCATAATATGAGGGTGTAGAGAATAACTTGATTTACGGGTGTTGTGTATGAAAAAGAGCGACATAAGAACATTTGGCATAATCGGCGGTGACAAGCGACAGCTTTTTCTTGCAAAATCAATTTCGGACAGCTGTTACGATGTTTTACTCGGCGGATTTGACAAGCTTGAAAGTCACGGTGCATTGTGCCTTTGCAATGTCAAAAGAGCAATCTCGGAAAGTGATGCGTTGATTTTTCCGTTGCCGTCAATAAGGGCAGACGGAAGTCTTAACACTCCGTTTTCAAACGAGAACATTTTGCTTGACGATGACGATATTGAAATTATTCATAAAAAGCCTGTTTTCACTACGATGAAAAGCAGATTTTTAAAGGCATATCCAAAACTTTCGGACGGTGAAATTTTTGATTACGGAGCAAGAGATGATTTTGCAATCCTCAACGCATTGCCAACCGCAGAGGGTGCAATTGAATGTGCAATGAGAGAATATGAGGGTACGATTTCGGGCAGTAAGTGCCTTGTTACGGGATTCGGCAGAATCGGAAAAATTCTTGCCCACAAGCTTGTATTACTCGGAGCAAATGTTGCCGTGAGTGCCAGAAAACCGTCAGACCTTGCGTATGTGAAAGCACTCGGATACAATGCACTAAACACGGAAAATCTCAGAACGGTAAAGCGGTTTGACATCGTTTTCAACACAATTCCGAAGTTGGTTTTTGACAGGGAACTTCTTATGAATACCGACACAAACACCCTTATTATAGACCTTGCATCCCTGCCGGGAGGAGTTGATTTTGACACCGCCGAAAAACTGGGAATTTATGCCGTAAGGGCATTGTCGCTCCCCGGAAAATGCGCTCCGAAAACGGCAGGAGAAATTATAAAAACTACTGTATTTGACATCATCAAGGAGGTTTACAGGTGACAAAAGCAACCATAGGATTTGCAATGTGCGGTTCCTTTTGCACCTTTTCAAAGGCTTTTACGCAAATGCAGAGGCTTGTTGACTCAGGCTATGATGTTATTCCGATAATGTCGCAAAATGCCTTTTCAACATCAACTCGTTTCGGAAAAGCGGAGGAAATGGTAAAGAGGGCAGAAGAAATAACGGGCAAATCTGTTCTGCACTCGGTTGTGCAGACAGAACCGATAGGACCGAAAAAAATTTGTGACTTGCTTGTGATTGCACCGTGTACGGGCAACACGCTTGCAAAGCTGTCGCTCGGAATTACCGACACTTCGGTGACAATGGCGGCAAAATCGCATCTGAGAATTTTAAGACCTGTGCTGTTGTGCGTTGCAACAAATGATGCACTCGGCGCATCGGCGCAGAATATCGGCAGACTTCTCAATACAAAAAATATTTACTTCGTTCCCTTAAAACAGGACGATTGTGTCAAGAAACCGAATTCGCTCGTGGCTGATTTTGATAAGCTCGAAGAATGCGTAACCCTTGCATTGCAAGGAAAACAACATCAGCCGATTTTTTTATAACAGAAAAACAGCCGTTTTGAAGTGCAAATTTTCAAAACGGCTGTTATTTTATTTTGGGATTATTTGTGCGACAGGTCAGGTAGTCAAGGCTTGTGCCGTAGTAGTCGGCAAGTTTGATAAGCAGGGAGAGGGGGATTTCTCTTTCGCCCCGTTCATATTTTGAGTACAGCGACTGGTCACACATAAGAACTTTTGCAATCTCCTTTTGCGTAAGGTCGTTGTCCTCACGCAAATCTTTTATTCTCAGTTTCATTTCATCACCATACAAATTATAAAATAGTACATAATGTCCTATTGGCTTTTAGGACAAATTGTCCTAAAATATTATGTGTGGATAAAGTCCGATTAAAAATTCAAATGGAGGGATAATTATGGTATGTCCAAAATGTAACGGAACAAATGTGAATGTTACAACAGAAACAACAGGTATGAGTACACGAAACAGAGGCAGAGGTTGTCTATGGGGAATCGGTCGTGCAACCCTAATTTTTTGTACTTGCGGACTGTGGCTCCTTGTCGGCAAGTCAAAGGGTAAGTCGAATACTAATGTGGTGAATAAAACCGTGTGTATTTGTCAGGATTGCGGTTATAAGTGGTATATTTAAGTTCAAAAATTTAATAAATTCAAACAGCCGCTTTGATATGCAAATTTTCAAAGCGGCTGTTATTTGTGTGTAATCGGATATTCGAGTATTGAAAAAAATATTTTATTTGTATATATATTGACAAATACCGCAAAATGCAGTAAACTTATATCGTAAAAATCCCGAAGAACATCTTCGGGACTAATAGCTTGCCGACTAATTGTGTGTATAATTCGGCAAGTCTTTGTTGTCAGTCAGCCCCAAAATATAGTCGGTGCTGGTGTGATAATGTTTTGCGAGGCAAATCAAAACAGCGGTGGGAATATCACGCTGACCAAGTTCATAATTGCTGTAAACCTGTTGTGAACAATGCAGAATTTTGCTAACTTCTTTTTGCGTAAGGTCGGCATCTTCCCTCAGTTCCCTGATTCTTTTATACACAGAATTCACCTCGCATACAGTATAGCATACCGCAGATTGTTGTATCACAATATACCGCAAAATGCAGTAAAACGACGATGGTATTTTGGGTTAATTTTTAAATAATTATTCAGAAGGGAATGGTGTTTAAAATAAAAATATAAAACTTGCATATCGGATAAAACAATAAAATGATGGAGGAAATTATGAGAAAACATTCAAAATTTATTACGATTTTGCTGTCTGCTTTGTTGGCGGTATGCCTTATGCAGACAGTATTTGTTCAGGCATTTGCAACTGAAAACACAGCAACACCTGACGAACCTACAGACGATTTGTACCCTGTTTCAATGGAAGTTGTTAAAGCGCCCGAAAGCGTTACTGTTAATAAAGGTCGAATTACCGATAGCACTTTTTGGAGCAATGTTGTACTTCATATCGTTTACAGCAACGGTGAAGAATATGATGTAAATTGTGACGACATTGACAGCGAGGACGGTATTGTTCCGCCGATTGCTGAGATTAACGGTTATACAGGCAGTATAACTGTTAATTACTATTGCAAAGATGATACTGTCAATTTTACTGTAGATTATTGTTATGCTTCTTATGAATATGAAGACGAATGGTATCATAATACTATTTCAGCGGAGTATTCTGTTAAGCAAGTAGCAGATCCGCACTCTATTACAAGAGTTGAAGTTACAAAGCTCCCCGATAAGGTGTTCACAAATCCGCTTTACACAGGCAGTCGTGATGATATTTCATCTGCGGAGGAATGGAACGAGTGGGTAAAATCTCTTGATGTCAATAATTCTATTTCTAATCATATTGACGGTATGGAAATTACATACTATTATGCAAACGGTGAAAAACGCAGTGTGGTAGTTAATAGTTCAAATGTTAAGATAATTGCTACTATGCCGTGGTTTGCAATGTATAGAGTAGAGAATGTCGATGAATACGGAAACAATCTTGACTTTACTGTGACAGATGAAGGCGATTACAAATTTTCAGTATCTTTAAACAGCGATGGAGCTGGAGGAATAGTTTACACAGCAAAATCAGTAGATAATCCTAACCCGTCAATTAATCCCGTAAGCACAAGCGATACTCCTGCAAAGCCAAGCGGTAACATTTCATCCGCAACAAGTGATGTTGCAACAAAGGACAATGCAAACAACAACGGCACAAACGGTACAGCTAACAACGGTGTTGTTGCAACAGGCAACTTTGCAACTCCTGCAATTATCACAGTAGTTATGCTTTCGGCAGTTGCAGTTATGTTTGTATTTAAAAGAACAAGAATGTTTTAATTTTGTGTGATTGTGTGAATTGATTTTATTGCCATACAATTTTTCAAAGCACCTGACCTTAATTTGTCGGGTGCTTTTTGTATGATGAATGTTGTTGTTACAGTTAAATAATATCTTTGCGGTATTTACAAAATTATATTTATTATAAATTTTGTACCGTTACTTGCGGGCGCCCAATGGGACGCCCCTACGATATAACAATTACTTTTAAAATATTCATATGTTTTATTTATAACAAAACTGCACAAAAATTTATAGACAAAGACAGCGTGGGGTATTGCTCATGCTGTCTTTTTGTGTTAAAATTGTAAATAACAAAATGAAATAACGAAGGATTTGTCTATGAAATATTGTTCAAAATGCAAGCGACTGCATAATGATGAAGAAACAGTCTGCAAAAACTGCAAGGCTCAGCTTAAAACAATAACCGATGAAAACACTCCCGTGTATCTGCTCACGGCATCGGGCTTTGAATTGCAGAGAGTTAAAGCCGCACTTGAGGACAGCACCGTTCCGTGTGACGCTACAATCAAGAAGTGTATGGAAAACAAGTACAGCAAAAGCATTAAGGCATACACAGGCTATGATGATTTGACCTATGATGTCTATGTTCCGTATTCGGCTTATGAAAAGGCGTTCGACACCTGTGTCGGAATCGGCGCAATCAAGCTTGAGGGCGAAGAAATTCTTGACGAAGATGTTGAATACAAAGAAAATGACGGCGAAACGCTTGACGAGCAGTTTGAGAAAATGACGGGTGCAAAGCGTACAACCGTAAGAATTGTCAGCGCATTACTGCTTTTGCTTATAGTTGCAGGTGTTGTGTTCGGAACAGATGCAATAATGAATTTTATTAAAGAATTTTTCGGATAATTCGGTATCCGATTTTGAGATAAAATGAGTTAAAAATGAATGAAATTACGGAGGATTTTTTACAATGAAACAGGAAACAAAGTGTTTGCATTCCGGCTATGTGCCTAAGAACGGAGAACCCAGACAGATGCCCATTTATCAAAGCACCACCTTTAAGTATGATTCAAGTGACGCAATGGGCAGACTTTTTGACCTTGAGGACAGCGGATATTTTTATACCCGTCTGCAGAACCCGTCAAATGATATGACTGCCGCAAAAATTGCCGACCTTGAGGGCGGTGTTGCCGCAATGCTCACATCAAGCGGTCAGGCGGCGAACTTCTTTGCACTTTTTAACATCTGCGAAACAGGCAGTCACATTGTTGCATCGTCTGCAATCTATGGCGGTACATATAATCTGCTCGGCGTTACAATGAAGAAAATGGGCATTGATGTTACTTTTGTCGATCAGAATCTTCCCGAAGAAGAGCTTGCAAAGGCATTCAGACCAAACACAAGGGCAATGTTCGGTGAAACAATTACCAACCCGACCGTGTCTGTTCTTGATATTGAAAAGTTTGCAAGACTTGCTCACTCGCACGGTGTTCCGCTTATTGTTGACAACACTTTTGCAACTCCTGTCAACTGTCAGCCGATTAAGTGGGGTGCTGACATTGTTACTCACTCAACCACAAAATATATGGACGGTCACGGTGTTTCTGTCGGCGGTGCAATTGTTGACAGCGGCAACTTTGACTGGCTGAAATATGCCGACAAATATCCGGGACTTACAACTCCCGATGATTCATATCACGGCATTGTCTATGCCGAAAAATTCGGCAAGCTCGGCTACATTACAAAGGCAACTTCTCAGCTTATGCGTGACCTCGGTTCAATCCAGTCACCGCAGAATGCTTTTTATGTTATGAACGGTCTTGAAAGTCTTCATGTGAGAATGGAAAGACATTGCAAAAATGCTCTTGAAATTGCAAGATTTCTCAAGGCTAATGACAAGGTTGCGTGGGTTGATTATCCCGACCTTGAAGATGACAAATATCACGCACTTGCTGAAAAGTATCTTCCGAACGGCTCATGCGGTGTACTTTCTTTTGCGGTTAAGGGCGGAAGAGATTGTGCTGTTAAATTTATGGACAGCTTAAAGCTCTGCGACATTGAAACTCATGTTGCAGACGCAAAGACCTGTATTCTTCATCCCGCAAGCCACACCCACCGTCAGATGACGGACGAACAGCTTATTGAGGCAGGTGTTGCACCCGACCTTATCAGACTTTCGGTAGGTCTTGAAAATGTTGATGATCTTATTGCCGACATCAGTCAGGCTCTTGATAAGATTTGATTTTCTTTAAAAGAAATTATACATAAAATTGCAAAATAAATTTACGGAGGGTTGAATATGTCAGCTTTTGTATCTGCGGTTATTGTTGCGGCAGGCGGTTCTGTGAGAATGGGAATTGCCGACAGCAAGCAGTTTATTCCGCTTTTGTCACGACCTGCAATTGAATACACCCTGAAGGCATTCCAAAAATGCCACCTTATCAAAGAAATTGTAATTGTCTGCCGTGAACAGGATAACGACAGAATCAATAAAATTATCGAGCTTAACGGTTTCAGTAAGGTTTCAAAACTCGTCAAGGGCGGTGACAGCCGTGCCGACAGCGTGCGTAACGGAATCAGTGCGTGCAGTGAAAACGCCAAATACTATGCTATTCATGACGGTGCAAGACCGCTTATTACCGTTGAAGAAATTGAGCGTGTTGTTGAGGCGGCTTTTGATACGGGTGCGGCAACTCTCGGAACTTCCGTAAAAGATACAATCAAGGTTGTTGACGGTTTCAATAATATAGAAAGCACTCCTATCCGTTCACAGCTCCGTGCAGTTCAGACTCCGCAGGTTTTTGAGCGTGATCTGTACCGCTTTGCTCTTGAAAATGCCGGCGATAATATCATCAACTTTACAGACGATTGTTCGCTGATTGAAAACATGGGCGGCGAGGTTCTTGTTGTAAAGGGCAATGAGGAAAATATTAAACTGACAACCCCGATTGACATTGTGATTGCCGAGAGTATTCTCAAGTCAAGACAACAGGGTTGATTGTGCAAAGGAGATTTATATGAGAATCTGGGGAAAGCTCTGGAACTGGACGGGAAGCGGATGATGCGAAAGCTTTCCAAAGGACAGCAGAAGATGGCTGCATTTCGCTTTGC
>CACXYD010000027.1 GCA_902771755.1 uncultured Ruminococcus sp.
TTTATCAAGGCTATGTGGTGTGGCGATACAGCTTGTGAGGAGAAAATCAAAGAAGTTACAGGCGGTGTAAAGAGCAGATGTATCCCGTTCAACGAGGAGCATCTCTCAGATGTATGCGTATGCTGCGGCAAGCCTGCAAAGCATATGGTATTCTGGGGCAAGCAGTATTGATGTATAAATAATACTTTTTGTGTAAAAACATAGTAAGGTGGTGAGAAAATGCCAATCAAGGTACAAAATAATCTTCCGGCAATCAAGGTGCTGGAGTCAGAAAATATTTTCGTAATGCCGAACGAGGTTGCTCTCAGGCAGGATATCCGTCCGCTGAAAATTCTTATTCTGAATCTGATGCCGACAAAAATTGAAACCGAAACACAGCTTTTGAGATTGCTCGGCAACAGTCCCCTTCAGGTTGATATTGAACTTTTGCAGATGGCATCACACACCTCTAAAAACACCTCTCCGCATCATCTGACAACCTTTTATAAGACATTTAATCAGGTGAAGGACGAAAGTTTTGACGGAATGATTATCACGGGTGCGCCCGTTGAACAGCTTGACTTTGAAGAAGTCGATTACTGGGGCGAACTTTGTGAAATTATGGAGTGGTCAAAGCATAATGTATGCTCAACATTCCACATCTGTTGGGGCGCTCAGGCAGGTCTTTATTACCACTACGGCATAAAAAAGCATCTTTTGCCCGAAAAACTCAGCGGAATTTACACCCACAATGTACTTGTTCCGCATCATGAACTCATGAGAGGTTTTGACGATACATTCACAATTCCGCATTCAAGGCATACGGGAATTGACGAAGAAGCATTGAGAAAGTGCAGAGGACTTGAAGTCCTTGCAGTATCGGAACTTGCAGGTTCATGCGTAATTTGCAGTCGAAACGGCAGACAGGTGTTTGTTACAGGCCACGCAGAGTATGACCGTGACACACTTGCAAAAGAGTATTTCAGAGATAAAAACAAGGGACTCAATCCGAATGTTCCCTACAATTATTTTCCGAATGACGATGCGTCAAAAACTCCGCCGATGATATGGAGGAGCAACGCAACTTTGCTCTATACAAACTGGCTCAACTATTTTGTATATCAGGCAACACCGTATGACCTTCGTGAGCTTATCAACAGATACCCTCACTAAATCAAATACAAAATCAACCCCGAAGTGCCAAAACTTCGGGGTTTTGTTATGTAAAGTGTTGTATTTATCATGCATATTATGTTATAATTATCTTAATTGTACATAATTAAAAAGTGCAAAAATGAAAATCTGCAATGAAACAGGTGTTTTTATGGAGAAAAAGCGTACCGTAATCAAGGTTGGCACTTCAACGCTGACTTATGAAAACGGAAAAATAAATTACAGACGAGTTGAACAGCTTTGCAAGGTGCTTTCAGATTTGCAGAACCGTGGGGAACAGGTTATCTTCGTTTCTTCGGGTGCTATTGCTGTCGGAATGGGCAAGGCAGGTCTTGACAAGCGACCTACCGAAACCAAGAAAAAACAGGCTCTTGCCGCAATCGGTCAATGTGAACTTATGTTTATGTACGACAAGCTTTTCGGCGAGTACAACCACTCCGTTGCACAGCTGTTGCTCACCCGCCATGCTGTTGAAACAGAGCAGAAAAGGCAGAATGTTATCAACACAATTGACGAACTTCTGAGAATGAATATCATCCCCGTAATCAACGAAAACGATACCGTTACAATTGATGAACTTGAGGGTAACAACTTCGGCGATAACGATATGCTTTCCGCAATTGTTGCAGGACTTGTTGCCGCAGACAGACTTATAATTCTTACAGACATTGACGGTCTGTACGATTCAAACCCACGAACAAATCCAAATGCCAAAAAGCTTGATGTTATCGAAAAAATCAATGCCGAAATCCTTGAAATGGCGGCAGGCACAGGCTCAAATCGTGGCACAGGCGGTATGATTACAAAACTTCAGGCGGCTGATTATGCCACAAAACGAGGTGTTGAGGTCAGCGTTATCAACGGCTCAAACCCCGAAAATCTCTATGAAGTAATTGACGGAAACAAAATCGGAACAAAGTTTTTACCTGTTAAATAATCGGAGGAAAATTATGACTACACTTGAACAAATGGGCGCAAAGGCTAAAGAGGCATCAAGATTTCTTATGACAGCCGGTTCAAAAAAGGACATTGCCCTCGGTGCAATTGCAGACGCACTCTGCGAAAACTGCGAAGAAATTCTTGCGGCCAACAAAATTGACCTTGAAAACGGCGAAAAAAGCGGTCTTACAGCATCACTTCTCGACAGACTCAGATTGTCAGAGGAGAGAATCAACGGCATGGCTGACGGTGTAAGACAGGTTGCGGCTTTACCCGATCCCGTAGGCAGAGTTCTTGACGGCAGAACCCTCGCAGATTGAAAAGGTAACAGTTCCGATGGGTGTTATCGGAATCATCTTTGAGGCAAGACCAAATGTTACTTCCGATGCGGCGGCTCTTTGCTTGAAAGCAGGCAGTGCCGTAATTCTTCGTGGCGGCAAAGAGGCCTTTCATTCAAATATGGCAATCGCAAAGGTTATGCGTGACGCACTTGAAAAGTCAGGATTCCCCCGTGATTGCGTAGCACTTGTTGAGGACACAACAAGACAGAGTGCAACAGAGCTTATGCAGCTTTCCGACTATCTCGATGTTCTCATCCCCCGTGGCGGAGCAGGACTTATTAAAAGCGTTGTTGAAAATGCAAAAGTTCCCGTTATCGAAACAGGTGTTGGCAACTGCCACATCTATGTTGACAAGAGCGCAGATATTGAAATGGCAAAGAATATTGTTTTCAACGGCAAAACCTCTCGTCCGTCCGTATGCAATGCGCTTGAAACATTGCTTGTACACAAGGACATCGCAGAAAAAGCTCTGCCTGTAATCAAAGCAGAGCTTGATAAAAAGAATGTTGAAATCAGAGGTTGCGACAGAACAAAGCAGATTCTCGGCGACTGCGTTGTTCCTGCAACGGAAGAAGATTATAAAATTGAATTTCTCGATTACATCATCGCCGTAAAGGTTGTTGACAGCCTTGATGACGCAATTGCTCACATTCAAAAGTACAGCACAGGGCACAGCGAGTGCATCGTGACAAGCGACTACAACAGCGCAAACGAGTTCACGGCACGAATTGATTCTGCGGCAGTTTATGTAAACGCATCAACTCGCTTTACTGACGGCGGAGAATTCGGACTCGGCGCTGAAATCGGAATTTCAACACAGAAACTCCACGCAAGAGGTCCTATGGGACTTAACGAGCTTACAAGCTCAAAATATATCATCAGAGGAAACGGACAAATCCGATAATCACATCAAAAGATACATCAATGCAAGCAGAACGGACGGATCGGTGTTTTCATCCATAAGCAGTATCACAAGAAGGAGAATAAGGCTCTGTTCCTTGTTTTTGAACATCATATTCAAAAGACCGTCCTCCTTTTTCGGAACAGGCGGTTCGGGTGTTTCAGGATTTGGTTCTTCCTGCTTTTCGGGTGGTTTCGAAACTTCCCTCTTTTGTACTTCACGGTTGAATTGCGGCTTTCTGTGCATCTGTTGCGCTCGGTTAAAAGCCTCCTCTTCAAAACTCGGCAAAAAATCACCTCCTGTCAGAACAATCCGTTTTCACGCAGTAACGGCATAAGGCGGAATAATTTCAGCATTTTTTCGGCTTTGTCAAGCTTTTCCTGCCGTTCATGTGAAAGAAACGGTCGGAGCGAATCAAGCAGTCGGGTGGTGTCATCGCTGTTGTTCAGCGAGCTTAAAAGCGGTGCAAATTTTGCAATCGTGCCGATCGTGTCGTCACCGCTGAGTGCCGATAAAAAATTATTTTCGGGCGGTTTCGGCTTTGGCGGTTGTTTTTGCTCTCCCGTCAGACCAAGCTGCGCTCCAAGGCTTTGCACCTGTTTCATCGCCTCGGGGTTCTGCAAAATCCGGTTGAGCTTATCCTGTAAATCCGACATATCATTCACCGCCAAGCAGTTTCATCAGCGCCTGAGCCTGCGGACTCTGCAAAAGCTTTTTCGCCTTTTCGGGATCTGACAGAACGCTTTCGATCTGCTTTGACTGATTCGGATTTGTATTTTTCAAAAGATTTTCTATGTTACCGCTCTGTGCGGCATTTTCAAGCTGTTCCTTAGAGATACCGTACTTTTTCGATACCTCACCGAGCAGTTTATTAACTTTTTTATTATCAGACATACCAACACCTCAACATATACTATGCGGAAATTTTATTTTTAGAACGGAGAATTTTCAATGCGTATTTTGGTAGTTTCGGACACCCACGGAGATCTTCGCAGTCTTATAAGTGCGGTTGATGCACAGCGCAAGGCGGAAATAATTGTGCATTGCGGTGACGGTGAAGAACAACAGCAGTTTTTAAAAGATAATTACAAAGATAAGATGATTGTTGCCGTAAGAGGCAACTGCGACTGGAACAGCTTTTTTCCGTCAAAGGAGATTTTTAAAGCCTGCGGAAAAACTATCTTTGTAACACACGGACATCTCTATGACGCAAAATCGGGACTTTACCGCATCACATCCGCCGCAAGAGAGGCAGGAGCGGATATTCTCCTCTTTGGTCACACACATATGCCCCTCACACTCTATGAGGACGGTCTGTATATTATGAACCCAGGTTCATGCCACGGCTACTATGCGTCCTACGGCATCATCGACATCACCGACAAGGGCGAAATTGTTACCAATACCGTAGCCTTAAAATAACTGTGGAAATTGCAAAAATAAAATGATATAATAAAAATAAATCGTAGGGGCGGATATTATCCGCCCGCAAGTAATGGCAGAAAATATATGTTAAATCCAATTATATAAATGTCAGAAAGTTACTGCTATAATGTAGCGGCGAACCTCGTTCGCCAATCATTTCGTGTGTAAATACGAAATGAATAAATAACAATTATGTTTTTTCATTATTATGGTAGCAATATAGTTTGTACAATGAAAAGCGGAGGTGGAATTTTGAATTTTGACGGATTTGATTTTGACGACAACATAAAACAAACCCTCAATACCCTTGATATTCAGGGCAGAGTTCCTCACGCTATTGTAATAGAAAGCAGAGACAGCGAAAAGGCTATGAGCCTTGCGGTGTTTCTGTCAATGTATGCGGTGTGTACCGAACCCGTAAAGCCTTGCGGTCATTGTGAGCAATGCCACAAGGCAAAGAATAAGGTTCATGCCGACATCAAATATGTTGAACTTCCAAAGGACAGAAAGCAAAATTCCATTGAGCAGATGAGGGAGATAATCGGTGACTCAATCATAAAGCCGAATGAGGCTGAGGCAAAGGTATATATCTTTCCTTTTGCCGACACAAGGCTTTCGGACATTGTTCAAAACTCGTTTTTGAAACTTCTTGAAGAACCGCCGCAGAATGTATATTTCATTATGCTCTGCGAAAATTCCAAAAAACTGCTCACCACAATTCTTTCCCGTTCAAGTGTATTCCGCTTGAAAACAAAAGATGTTTTCAGCGATGATGCGGTTGCAGGCGCAAAGAAAATTGTAAAAGGAATTCTGTCAACACGGGAGTACGACCTTATGCAGGCACTTTATGCTCTCAGCGACAAAAACCTTGCAGACGAAATTCTGCTTGTCGTAAAGCTGATTCTGCGTGACGGAATGGCAAAAAGCGTTGGAGCGGATGCGATTTTTGATGAAGAATGTGCAAGAGAGCTTGCAAGACGATTTACTCGGGCAAAGCTGATTTCAATGATTGAGCTGACCGAGAACGCAAAACTGAAAATACCAAAACATATAAATATAAATCTCCTCACAACTTGGCTGTGCGGAGAATACAGGAGGATTTCATGGCAGAGGTAATCGGAGTACGATTTAAAGAAGTCGGCAAAGTGTACTACTTTGATCCGCTTGACAATAAACTTAACACAGGTGACAGGGTAATTGTTGAAACGGCAAGAGGCCTTGAGTGCGGAGAGGTTGCAACTCCGAACAAGACTGTTGACGATGCGGAGATTTCTCATCCGCTCAAGCCGTTAATCAGAATTGCAACCGAAAAAGACCTTAATCACCTTGCTGAAAACAAGCTTAAAGAAAAGGAAGCATACAGAATTTGTGAGCAGAAAATTGCCCACCACAAGCTTGAAATGAAGCTTGTAAATGTTGAATACACATTTGATAACAGTAAGATTCTTTTCTATTTTACGGCTGACGGAAGGGTTGACTTCCGTGCGCTTGTAAAAGACCTTGCAAGTGTGTTCAGAACAAGAATTGAACTTCGCCAAATCGGTGTCCGTGATGAGGCAAAAATGCTTGGCGGACTCGGTATCTGCGGTAAGCCGTTCTGTTGCGCAAGCTTTATGGGCGAGTTTCAGCCTGTTTCAATCAAAATGGCAAAGGAACAGGGGAACTTGCGGCAGACTTATGTGCTGTCTTAAATATGAACAGGAGGCATACACAGACCTTCTCAAACGCACACCAAAGGTAGGCGCAATTGTAAATACTCCCGAGGGCAGAGGTCTTGTTGTTGAAAACAACCTCATTGCAGGAACTTTAAAGGTTAAGCTCAACAACACTCCCGATGATGCCGCACCAAAATCGTTCACAGTCAAGCAATGCAAACTTGTTAAGGACGGCTACATCAAGCTTGACAAAAAGGAAATGGAAAAGTTCAAGGGACTTGAATAATTTGTTTGTGATATGTACTGTATTCGTCAAGTTGCAGTAAAAAAGAACAGTTTTTAGTTTAAAATATAAAATTCTTTCCAAAAGGTTGCTTTTTTCAAAATTTATGTTACAATAAAGGTGAAATTTATGAAGGAGGTATTTCCCTATGGCATATACTATCAGTGACGATTGCATCATGTGTGGTGCTTGTGCAGACAACTGCCCTTGCGAAGCTATTTCAGAAGGCGACGGCAAGTATGAAATCAATGCAGACGCTTGTGTTGATTGCGGTTCATGTGCTGAAGTTTGCCCCGTTGGCGCTCCACAGGAAGGCTAATTAAGGGTTAATCCACAAAGACAGGCGGCAGGGAATTCCTTGCCGCTTTTTAATTACTATTTTCAGGGGAATACCGATGAATAAAACACATCTTGAACCGCTTGGCAGCGGTATTAAAATATATGTGTCCGACAGCTACCATTTTTCAACGGACACAATTTTGCTTGCCGATTTTTCAAAGCAAATCGGTGCGAAAAAGTGCGTTGACCTCGGCACGGGTTGCGGAACAATTCCGCTTTTGTGGTACAAAAACAACAACCGACTTGACATCACGGCAGTTGAAATACAGGAGAATGCCTGCAAGCTGTTCTCACAAAGTCTTGAATACAACAATCTTCAAGATAAAATCAGAATTGTAAATTCGGACTTGAACAAGCTTGACGGTGCATTGCCACTCGGTTCGTTTGACCTTGTTGCCTGCAATCCGCCCTACAAAATCGGCGGAGGCGGAATTAAAAATCCCGAAAACGCAAAGCTTGTTGCAAGGCACGAATCCGAATGTACGCTTGACGATGTGTGCCGTTGCGGTTCGTCACTTTTGCAGTTTGGAGGACGGCTCTGCATTTGTCAGCGCCCTGAAAGGCTTGCCGATGCAATGGAGGCAATGCGGAAATATTCGGTTGAACCGAAAAGATTAAGACTTGTTCAACAGCGAAAGTCAAAAGCGCCGAAACTCTTTTTGCTTGAGGGCAGAAGGGGCGGTAAGAGGGGATTTCTTGAGGTTATGCCAACTCTGTTTATTGAGGACGAAAACGGAAACTTTTCCGAAGAAATGCTGAACATCTACGGCAGTTACAAGGAGGATTATATAAATTGAGCGGAATTTTGTATGTAACGGGAACGCCAATCGGCAACCTCGGAGACTTTTCACCGAGAGCCGTAGAAACCCTTGAATCGGTTGATTTCATTGCGGCAGAGGACACAAGGGTAACGCTTAAACTCTTGAATCACTTCGGCATAAAAAAGCCTATGGTGAGCTATTTTGAGCATAACAAGCGTGAGCGTGGCGAAATCATCTGCAACAGAATTGAACAGGGCGAAAATTGTGCCATTGTTACGGACGCAGGAATGCCGTGCATTTCCGATCCGGGCGAAGATTTGATAAAACTCTGCGAGGAGCGTGGAATAAAAACTGTGGTAATCCCCGGTCCGAGTGCTGTGATTTCCGCACTTGCGGTTTCGGGACTTGAAACAGGCAGATTCACATTTGAAGGCTTTTTAAGTGTGAACAAAAAGAGCCGCAGTGAACATCTTGACAGCCTGAAAAACGAACACAGAACTATGATTTTCTACGAAGCACCCCACAAACTTCCGCAAACGCTCCGTGATTTGTACAATTTTTTTGGCGACAGAAAGCTTTCGATTGTCCGTGAACTCACCAAAATTCACGAGGAAGTAATTCGCACCACAACAAAATATGCCGCAGAAAATTATGCGGACGGCAGTCTGAAAGGCGAATTTGTACTTGTGCTTGAGGGCAAAAAGCAAGAGGAAGAATCCGAAGAATACACCCTTGAATTTGCGGTTGAAACCGCCCGCAAGCTGATTGAAAACGGTGCAAAGCCTACCGAGGCGGCAAAAGAGGCGGCAAGCATAACAGGCTTTAAGAAAAATGAGATTTACAGGGAGCTGTTGTAAATGACATACGAAAACGCTGTTGAAAAAATTCATTCACTTCTGACATTCGGTTCTCGTCCGGGACTTGACCGAATGAGAATTTTACTTGACAGACTCGGAAATCCGCAGGACAAGCTGAAATTTATCCACATTGCAGGCACAAACGGCAAAGGTTCGGTGTGTGCAATGCTTTCAGCCGCACTCGTTGCGGCAGGCTACAAAACAGGCTTGTTCATTTCACCGTACATAACGGATTTTCGTGAGAGGATACAGATTAACAATTGTATGGTGAGCGAGTCCGTCCTCACGGATGCGGTTGAAAAAACTTTTCCTATTATCGAACAACTGCGTGATGAGGGTACAATCATCACTGAATTTGAGTATGTCAACGCTCTTGAATTCTATATACACGCAAATGCAGATTGTGACATTGTTGTCCTTGAAACAGGTATGGGCGGTTTGCTCGACTGCACCAATACTATAAAATCACCGCTCTGTGCCGTTATTACCACAATCGGACTTGACCACACGGCAATTCTCGGCGATACAATCGAAAAAATCGCACAGCAAAAATGCGGAATCTTCAAGCACGACTCAATGGCGGTAACTTCAAAGCAGGATATCCGTGCAATGAAGGTCATTGAATCAACTGCAAGAGAAAAGAAAATCCCGCTTGCAACAAGCGAGAGCGTTAATATTGATGTCATCGAAACCACTTTAAAGGGCAGTCGCTTTATGTTCAACGGTGTTGAAATCGACCTGCCGCTTTCGGGTGATCATCAGATTGAAAACGCAAAAACCGCACTTGCGGCACTTGATATGCTCCGTTGCAATTCGCTGATTTCGATAACCGATGAGCAGATTGCAAACGGTTTTGCAAAGGCAGTCAACCCTGCAAGACTTGAGCTTTTGAGCGAAAAGCCGATTGTTCTGCTTGACGGCGCACACAATCCTAACGGAATTGAGGCGCTTAAATCGGCAATTCAGAAATTCTTGCCGAATAAATACATCATCGCAATCACGGGTATGCTTGCCGACAAGGATGTCAGCACTTCGGTAAAACTGCTTGACGGAGTTTTTGACAGAGTTTACACAGTTCCCGTTCACAATCCAAGAGCAATGCACCCTGCAAAGCTTATGCAGCAGTACGCAAGATTTGTTGACGATACGGTAACTTTTGAGAGTGCCGAACACGCATTTGATATGGCTTTTGATCAGGCTAAAAAGACCGATTGTGCGGTCGTAATCTGCGGTTCGCTCTACCTTGCTGGCGAAATCCGCCCGTATATCATCGACAAAATCAAGGCTGAAAACGAAACAGCCGAAAAGTAAATTTTTCGTGACAACAGAATAAAACAAATTTTTTGCTCCGCACTTATTATCATTAAGATAACAGGTGCGGAGCTTTTATTTTTTAAAAGGACTGATAAAATTGCTGAAAACGGAATTTAAAAATAACATTCTCACGGCATACATTGACGGCGAAATAGACCACGATTCGGCGGCGGGAATACGCACAAAAATTGATGCCGCCGTTCAAACAAACAAGCCGAAACTTTTGTGCCTCGATTTTTCCAAAGTATCGTTTATGGACTCATCGGGCATAGGTCTTGTAATGGGGCGATACCGTCAGATGAAACTTGTCGGCGGAGCGTTGCGTGTGATAAATATTCCCGACAGATTGTATAGGCTGTTTGCAATGTCGGGACTTGAAAGTCTGGGGGTGTTGAGATGAAAACAGTCAATGAAATGAAACTTTGTATTCCGTCAAAAAGCTGTAACGAGGCTTTTGCAAGGAGCGTTGTGTCGGCATTTATAATGAACCTTGATCCGACCGTGAATGAACTAAGCGACCTCAAAACCGCCGTTTCCGAGGCCGTGACAAACTGCATTGTTCACGGCTACCGCCACCAGAGCGGAACGATTTACATAAACGGAAAAATCACAGCCGAAAACAAGGTGATAATCACAATTCGTGACAAAGGCTGCGGAATTCCCGACATTAAAAAGGCTATGGAACCGCTGTTTACAACCGCTCCCGATGAGGACAGGGCAGGACTCGGCTTTGCCGTTATGCAGAGCTTTTGCGACAAAGTGCGTGTCCGTTCAAAACCCGACAGCGGAACAACCGTAACTCTTGAAAAAATTATAGGTTCGGAAAATGACCGATAAAAATAAACTTGCCGACCAAAATATGGGACTTGTCCATGCCTGTTGCAAACGATTTTCGGGCAAGGGGATAGAGTACGAAGAACTTTTTGCATCGGGTTGTCTTGGACTTGCAAAGGCGATTAACAACTTTGACGAAAGTCGAAATCTGCAGTTTTCAACCTATGCCTTCCCCGTGATTATGGGCGAAATCAAGCGGCTTTTCCGTGACGGCGGTGCAGTCAAGGTCAGCCGTACATTAAAGGAACTTTCGCTTGCAATATCAAGACTCAACAATGAAAGCAAGCTGAAAAACGGCAGAGAACTCACCGTGAGCGAGCTTGCTGAAAAGCTTGATACAAGCGATGAAAAAATCATTGACGCACTCAACAGTACAAGAGTTCCGCTCTCCCTGACCGCCGAATATGACAGCGAGGGCAACCCTCAGCTTGATGTTCCGACAGATGATATTCAGGATGAAATCTCGGAACGGTTGTCGCTTGAACAGGCGGTAAAATCCCTCTGCGACACCGACCGAAAAATAATTCAACTGCGGTACTATCAAAGCAAAACCCAAACCCAAACCGCCAAAATCCTCTCCATGACGCAAGTCCAAATCAGCCGCCGAGAAAAGAAAATCCTCACCGCCATACGGGACAAGATGTCAATGTAATTGTAGCGGCGATCAGTGATCGCCCACAAGTAATGGTACAGAATTTATGTAAAACGAAATCATATAAATGCCGCAAAGTTATAGTTTTGTCGTAGGGGCGGATATTATCCGCCCGCACGGCGAGCCGCCGTTCCCGGTTCGTGAAGATAGTATGATGTAAAAAAGACATATTATGCCCGAGCGTAACATTGCAATTGTTTGCACAATCCTGTAGGGGCGTTCATTGGACGCCCGCAAGTAATGGTACAGAATTTATGTAAAACAAAATCATATAGATGTCAGAAAGTTACCGATGTTTAGTAGGGGAGAACCGTGTTCTCCCGCAAGTAATGCAACAGAATATATAATATATTAAAGTTATATAAATGTCGCAAAGTTATAGTTTTGTCGTAGGGGCGGATATTATCCGCCAGATTGATGAATGTTTATGCTTATACATATATTTTGATGTGATTAAAGTCGTATGTTCAAACTTGCACGCAATGCGTGCAAATCGTGTGCGTTGCACACGATCGGGAGAACGAGGTTCTCCCCTACATTATTTAGGTAACTGTATCCCATTTATATAGTTTATTTTCGTTATAAATTTTCTGCAATTACTTGCGGGCGGATAATATCCGCCCCTACGGCTTGTTCAAAGCTAAAAATTCATCAACGCTCTCGCTAAAAACAGTCTACCGGACTGTTTTCTTAACGCTCGCCTTCGAGTCCCTGTTCACGCGTGACGGTAAAAACAAAAAAGAAGTACCCGTTGTGGATACTTCTTTTTTGCTGGTGCGCCAACAGGGACTCGAACCCCGGACCGACCGGTTATGAGCCGGTAGCTCTGACCAACTGAGCTATTGGCGCGTATTCTGTTTTTACTTGACAAATTGTTTTGCAATGTCAAATATCGTAATCAGCTTACGCAAATGTTATTATATCAAACTTTCCTTTGATTGTCAATGATTTTTGTGTTGCAATAGCATTTGTGGATTTGCACAGTAAATTCAAATAAACTTACTTTTCTCTTGTTCAAAGCAACTATTTGTGTTATAATTACCTTATCCATACGGTGCAAGTACACTTGACCGAAAAATAAAATTTGGAGGTTTTTAATATGGCAGAAATAAAAGCGTTCAGAGGAATGCGTTACAACACAGAAAAAGCAGGCGAGATTTCAAAACTTTGCTGTCCGCCTTATGACATCATCAGTGAGGAGCAAAGACTCGGCTACATCAGCGAAAACGAGTACAACATCATTCGCCTTGAACTTCCGAAAGAGGGCGAAAACCCGTATCAGACAGCAAGTGAAATCCTTGATATGTGGCGTGACAAGGGTGTTCTTGTGAGCGAGGACAAGCCTGCAATCTATGTTTACGAGGAAGAATTCATAGCTTACGGCGAGCGCAAGAGCATTAAGGGAATCATCGCCCGTGTTCACCTTGAGGAGTTTGAAAAGGGAATTATTCTTCCGCACGAATTTACTCTTTCAAAGGCTAAAGAGGACAGACTTAATCTTATGAAGGCAACAAACTGCAATTTCAGTCAGATTTATGCCCTTTATATGGACAGCGAGCATACAACCCTCGCAACAATTGACAATGAGTCAAAGGACACACCAAAGCTTGAGTTTACTGACGGTGAGGGTGTTACTCACAGACTTTGGATTATCACGGATGAAGATGTAATTGCAAAGCTTTGCGCAGACTTTGCCGACAGAAAGCTTTACATTGCAGACGGTCACCACCGCTACGAAACCGCTCTCAACTATCGCAACTACTGCCGTGAAAACGGTCTTTCAAAGGTTGGCGATCCCTGCGATTATCAGATGATTTACCTTGTTGACATGGAACATCCGGGACTTGTTGTATTCCCGACACACCGCCTTGTGCGTGATTTGCCCGATTTTAATGTTGAAAAGGTTCTTGACGGTTGCAAGGAATATTTCGATGTTACCGAAATGAACGGCACGGACAATATGGAAAGCGAGCTTGCAAAGCTCTATGATGAGGGCAAAAAGGCATTCGGTTTCTATGTAGGAAACGGAAAATGGTACAAGCTTGTGCTGAAAAATCTTGACATTATGGACAAACTTCTCCCCGAATTGAGCGAACCGTCAAGACAGCTTGATGTTACCGTTCTCCACTCACTTGTGCTTGAAAGAATTTTCGGCATTGACAAAGAAAATATGGCAAATCAGATTAATCTTACATATACAAAGTTCTTCTCAGAGGCTGTTGAAGGTGTTGACAACGGCAAGTTCCAATGCTCATTTGTGCTTAATCCCACAAGAGTTACCGAAATCCGTGATGTTGCCGCCGCAGGCGAAAAGATGCCGCAGAAGTCAACATATTTCTATCCAAAGATGATTACGGGTATGGTAATGAACGATATCGGAGTTGAATAATGAACGAGAAAATGCGCAGAAAAGACAGAGAAACTACCGAAGAAAGAGCCTATGAAATTCTCAAAAACGGTGAATACGGCATTTTGTCAACAATCGATGAGGACGGCTATCCCTACGGTGTGCCTGTAAATTTTGCCGTTGAGGGCAACAAAATTTACTTCCATTGCGCTCCGAATTCGGGATTGAAACTGAAAAATGTTGAATACAGCAACAAGGTTTCATTCTGCACGGTTCGTAACAACAGAATTGACGGTGCAAAGCTGACTTCAAAATACGAGAGTGCAATTATATTCGGCACGATTGAAAAATCGGTTGAGAACAAGAACAGAGGCCTTGAACTGATTGTTGAAAAATATGCTCCCGAATTTATCGAAAGCGGAAAAAGATGCATCGAAAAATCGGGCAGTATGACAGGCGTTTATGAAATCACAATCGAAAAAATCACGGGCAAAGAAAATAAATAGTTTATTCACAATTGTTTAAGGGCAGAATATGAAAGAGGTGAGCATATGAAAATTCTGGTTGTTTTTACGGGCGGTACAATCGGCTGTGTGCGTAAAGGTGAGATACTTTCTCCCGACAATGAGCAAAAATATATGCTCACGCAGATGTATCTTGACAAGTACGGCAATGTTGAGTTTGACACGGCAGAGCCCTATACCGTCCTCAGCGAAAATCTTGAGGGCGGTCATATGAACCTGCTTGCCGACTGTCTGCAAAGCTACGATTTGAACAGCTATGATGGCATTGTTGTCACTCACGGAACGGACACTCTGCAATACACATCTGCATTTCTTGCCTATCTTTTTGACGGTTTGAATGTGCCGATCGTGCTTGTTTCGGCAAATTATCCGCTTGATGACAGCCAGTCAAACGGCTTTGAAAATTTTGTCGGTGCGATTGACTTTATAAAATCGAGCAGCGGAAACGGTGTTTTTGTTTCGTACAAGAACGCTGACTTGCCCGTTACGATTCACAGAGCGTCAAGACTGCTTGCACATTCGGCATACAGCGATGAACTGCACAGCATTTTTGACGAAAGCTACGGCAAAATTCAAAACGGAATTTTTGTGAAGGATACCCGTTACAAGGCTTTGAAAAGCGAGTTCGCTTTTGATAAAAACACACGACTTTCAGAGAAAAGTGATGTGCTGAAAATTTCTGCAACAGTCGGTATGCAGTACTCCGAAATTACCGAAAATATAAAAGCTGTTCTGCTTGAGGGATTCCATTCGGGTACGCTGAATACGGACGGCAAGGCTTTGAGCGACTTTTGCCACAAAGCCGAAAAGCTGAATGTTCCCGTATTTCTGACGGGTGCTTGCAAGGGCTTTTACTACGAAAGCAAGCTGAAATTTGACAATCTTAATATAAAAGTTTTGCCCTCTGCATCACCTATTGCCATGTACATCAAACTGTGGCTTTTATCGAAAGATGAATTTAATAAAGCCTTTTTACCCTGTGCAGAAGATTTTTGCGATAACGATTAAAATTTGTATTTTTTATATTGACTTATAGAAATAAATACTATATATTATTGTTTATAATATTTATGCAAATAATTTATAGGAGATGTTTCTATGAGTATAATCAGAAAAAGTTTAGCACTGATAATTTCGTTAATTATTGTGTGTCTGTTTGCAGTGGGCTGTTCACAGAGCGAGTTGAAGCCGAATGACAGCATTGCAACTGAAATAAGCAAAATTCAGAATACAGAAAAGGGTATTTCGCTTGATTCATACGCAGACAGTTGGGATAATGTGCTGATTGATTCGTCATATGATGTGAAAACAGCCGCCGAAAATTTAAAAATTGACAATGCCGACAAGCTGTCGGATACGGGTAACGACGATACACTTGTCGTTGCTTTTATCAAAGATAATTCAATTACCGATTATGCTTTGGTTGATAACAAGAACAAAGAAGTGTTTGATATTCTCTTTGATTATATGTATCAGAACACAGGCAAAATTTATCCCAAAGGAACTTTGTTTGAGAAAAATTAATTAAACCGCATAAATAAAAATAAGGACAAATGACTTGATGACTGTCATTTGTCCTTTTGTGTTACTGTATGAAATTATTCGTCTTTGCCTTTTTCTTTAAAATTATCTTCTGTAATGTTATAGGTTGCGCCAACAACTTCCTGAGTAAGATATTTTTCGTTTTCGGCAAGTTTTTCCGAACGGCTGTCTGCCTCCTCATTTTCTTTACCCGGCCATTTCTTGTAAACAACCTTGAGAAGAATAGGTGTTGCAAGCGATGAAACGATGATAAGAATAATAATCGGAGCAAAGAACTGCGGTGCCATAAGACCTGTGTCAAGTCCCTTCTTGGCAACGATAAGACCAACCTCACCACGGTTCATCATACCTACGCCGATTTTAAGTGAGTCGGGCATATTAAATTTGCAAAGCTTTGCTGTACCGCCACAGCCGATAACCTTTGTCAAAAGTGCAACTGCAACGAGTGCAATTGAGAACCAGAGCATTGAAAGGTTGAAGTCGTCAAAACTTGTCTGAAGTCCGATACTTGCAAAGAATACAGGTCCGAAAATCATGTATGAGCTGACATCCATCTTTCTTTCGATGTACTGTGAATCCTTGATGTTACAGAGGATAATACCTGCAACATATGCGCCTGTAATGTCTGCAATTCCGAAGAATTCTTCTGCACAATATGCACATGCAAAGCAGAGAACAAGACCGAAAATCGGGATTCTTCTTGAATGTGGCCAGAGTTTGTCGAGCCACTTGAAAAGGAAATAAAGTGCAAAACCGAGTACAAATGCAAGAACAAAGAAAAGTACAATGTTGATGCAAACAGATGCCGGCTGAACATCGGGGCTTTTGAAACCGATAACAACGGTAAGAAGTACGATGCCGATAACATCGTCAATAATTGCAGCTGAAAGAATTGTTGTTGCAACCCTTCCTTTAAGGTGTCCCATTTCCTTAAGAGCCTGAACCGTGATACTAACCGAGGTTGCCGCAAGGATTGTTCCCATAAATACAGCCTCAAGCATTGCCATATCGCCGTCACCAAAGCCAAAGCCAAGGTAAACAGCCGCACCGCCTGCAACTGAAACGATTACACCGGCAAACGCAACAAGCAAGGCAACAGGTCCTGTCTTGATAAGCTCTTTAAGGTCTGTTCCGAGACCTGCCGAGAACATCAGCAAGATAACGCCGATTTCAGCCATACCTGAAATGAACCCGTCATACGAAACAAAATTGAGTACGCAAGGTCCTACGATAAGACCTGCGACAATCTCACCTACAACCTGCGGTGCGCCGAGCTTTCTGGCAACAATACCGAGAAGCTTTGCCGCAACAAGGATTATGGCAAGATTCTTCAGAATGTCTAGTGTGTTAACTTCCATAACTTCTTTTTCGGACAGACTTCAAACACCGCTGGCACGGCAGTCTGACCTACTCTCCTTTCTCTCTTATAAAACCGAATATATTCTATCACAATCGACAGCGATTTTAAATAAATATTTTGAAGTTCGACAAAAATCGCACTTTGCACAAATGAATGAAATATTTGACTTTAAAAATGTACAAAAAATCCGTTTTATGTATTGCCTCTTTTATGGGTTGGAATGTTTGCTTTTATGAGCCTTGTCATATGCTCGGAAATTACGGAAACAGATTCAATAAGTTCATCCGAATAATCATTTGCATTTGTCTGATTTTCAACAAAGGCATAGTATCCGCCATAGATTGCGTAGTCAAGAATTGTGCAGAATTTTTTATCGTTTATGTATTCGGGATGATTTTCAAAAGTCATTTTTTTCAATGATTTGGAAATCTTTACAATAAGGTTTGGATGCTGTGAACCCGAAAACACCGTGTCTATCAGTTCTTTGTTTTCGGCAATTGCTCCCAGAAGATTGCGATAAAATTTTACGGGTTCGTCAATCATCATCTGCGGATTGGTTATGGTGCTTACAATGCCGTCAACAACCTCGCTCTCGATTTTATCCGAAAGGTCAAACATATCTTCATAATATGTGTAGAAGGTTGATTTGTTAATGAGTGGTTTTTCACAAAGCTCTTTAACGGTAATTTTGCGCAGTTCCTTTTTTGAACGCAGATTTACAAATGCGTCAAAAATACTTTTCTTGCTTTTTATGACTCTTATATCCAAAGATAATCACCTGATTTTAAAATTAGTCGGTTTTCCAACGAAAGTAGCGTAATTGTCGCTTGTGCATGATTTTATTATTGTATATTATAACAGTATGGGATAAGTGTGTCAAAATTAAAATTTACGGCTGAAACACGCATTCCTTAACGATTTTTTGGAAAGATTTTCATAGCAACTGACAACATTTCAGACAAATCGACAAAATTATTTACATAAAAATCGTTTTTACCACTTGTATATTTGGTAAAAATATATTATACTATACTTGTATTATTGAAGAACTGCCTACAATCGCAGGAAAGAGGGTTACTATGGCTTTTAAAATTAATGACGAAAGAGCGCCGCTTGATCAGTTTTTACAGGGCGAATCTGTTCGTGCTTATGAATTTTTAGGCTCACACTTTGTGAACTGGGACGGCCGTCAGGGTGTTGTTTTCAGAGTATGGGCTCCGAATGCATTGTCCGTTTCGGTAGTCGGCGATTTTAACGACTGGAACAATGACGCAAACTTTATGTACAAAATCTCAGACGGCGGTGTCTGGGAGCTGTTCATTGAGGGAATCCCCGAGTTTGCCTGCTATAAATATTGTGTTGAAACTCCGTGGCATGAGAGAAGGCTCAAAACAGATCCTTATGCTTTCCATTGCCAGACTCGCCCTGACAACGCATCCCGTGTTTACGAGATTGACGGTTACGAGTGGCATGATGAAAAGTGGTATGACTACAAAAAAGAGCATCCGCACAAGAGTATGCCTATCAATGTTTACGAGGTAAACGCAGGTTCTTGGCGTAAGTATGAGGACGGCAATGTTTTCAGCTATCGCAAGCTTGCCGATGAGCTTATTCCTTATGTTAAGAATATGGGTTACACTCACATTGAGTTTATGCCTCTTACGGAATATCCGTTTGACGGCAGCTGGGGCTATCAGGTTACAGGCTATTTTGCCGCAACATCCCGTTACGGTGAACCGAAAGACCTTATGTATTTTGTGGACAAGTGCCATGAAGAAGGCATCGGTGTTATCCTTGACTGGGTACCTGCCCACTTCCCAAAAGACGCACACGGCCTTGGCAGATTTGACGGCACAGGTTGTTATGAATATGAAGATCCCCGTATCGGTGAACACAAGGAATGGGGTACATATATCTTCAATTACGGCAGATATGAGGTAACAAGTTTCCTCCTTTCATCTGCAATGTTCTGGCTTGACAAGTATCATGTTGACGGTATCCGTGTTGACGCCGTTGCATCAATGCTTTATCTTGACTACAACAGAAATGACGGCGAGTGGATTGCAAACGCATACGGCGGCAGAGAAAACCTTGTTGCCGTTGACTTCCTGCAGAAACTCAACACAGTTGTACATATGTTCCATCCCGAGGCTATGATGATTGCCGAAGAAAGTACAGCTTGGCCGAGTGTTACACGCTATCCGATTAAGGATATGGGACTCGGCTTTGACTACAAGTGGAATATGGGTTGGATGAACGATATGCTTTCGTACATCTCACTCGATCCGTTGTGGAGAAATTATCACCACGACACCCTTACATTCAGCATGGTTTATGCTTTTTCCGAGAACTTTATGCTCCCGATTTCTCATGATGAAGTTGTTTACGGCAAGGGTTCTCTCATCAATAAAATGCCCGGCGACTATGATATGAAGTTCAGCGGTGTGAGAGGCTTTGTAACATATATGA
>CACXYD010000028.1 GCA_902771755.1 uncultured Ruminococcus sp.
ACCGCATAGTTGCTCTTAGGCTCTGCAGGCTTCTCCTCTATGCTGATCGCGTGCCAGTTCTCATCGAATTCGACGATACCGAATCTCTCCGGGTCAGGCACGTAGTATCCGAATACTGTAGCTCTGCCGTTCACTTCTGCGTTGGCGGCTGCCTCCTTGAGAGTCTTGCCGAAGCCTCTGCCGTAGAAGATGTTGTCTCCGAGGACCATCGCTCCCGGCTCTCCTTCGAGGAATTCTTCGCCGAGTATGAAGGCCTGCGCAAGTCCGTCTGGTGACGACTTACTCCTTCGAATTGATAGGGCTGATGCGTTTTCGTGCAGTACCTTTAAACTAATATTATCAGACATTTCATCAACTGACGAGCCTGAACGGTTATCTTTTTATCTCAATGAGTATTCCGCGCTCCGGGTACCACCAATCCGCGACAGGATACCGCCAGTAGCCCAAAGCGTACCGCTAACAAATTAAGTGTTTTTCCACCGGTCAGTACCGGTGTTCCATATAATCGTACCGATTCTGTCGTAGAATGAATCATGGCCGAAAGGTCAAATTCTACGAAAGGAGCCATCAGAATATGGCAAACAGAATCAATGTTAAGCTCATACTTGAGCTAAGGTCCGGCGGTATGTCACAGAACGAGATCGCACGGACCAGGCATATGTCAAAGACTTCAGTAAGTACTGTCGTGAACATTGCCAAAGAGAAAGCCATCTCATTTGAAGACATCAGAGACCTTAACGATGATGTCATTTACCGCATGTTCTTCCCTGAGAAGATGCTCACGGAGGACATGTATGAGCTTCCGGACTATGAGTATGTCCACAAGGAGCTTAGGCGTGTAGGTGTTACACAAAAGCTCCTGTGGGAAGAATACCGTGATCGCTGCAGAGCGAATGGTACGCTTCCGGTCGGTTATTCTAAGTTCTGTGACGACTACAATCGCTATGCAGCATCCAATGAGATAACCAACCATCTCGATCGAAAGCCCGGATCACGCTGTGAGGTCGACTGGAGCGGCCCGACCATGAAACTAGTCGACCGCTATACCGGCGAGATCACAACGGTATATCTCTTCGTATCCTGCCTGTCCTACAGCAGATATGCATACGTAGAACCTACGCTGGATATGAAGATGGACACCTGGATGAGATGTCATATACGGATGTATGAAGCTTTCGGTGGTGTACCTGTCCGTACTGTCTGTGACAATCTCAAGACCGGCGTGGTCAAGCACCCCAAAGAAGGAGAAATAATCCTGACCGATGCGTATGAGAGCCTTGGGCTTCACTACGTAACAGCGATCATGCCTGCCGGTGTCCGCAAGCCCAAGCAGAAAGCTTCTGCTGAAGGAACTGTAGGCAATATAGCTACAGACATAATAGCGAAACTGAGGAACGTTACCTTCCATGACTTCCCCACGCTGAAGGAAGCTGTCGCCAGAGAACTCAAGGCATACAATACCAAGCCTTTTGAAAAGCGCCCTTACAGCAGGATAGAAGTACTTGCCGAAGAACAGGAGTATCTCAGACCTCTTCCGGCACTGCCTTATGAGATAGCAACAATGGTATATGACCGGAAGGTCTATCCGAGCTGCCATATCTCACTGAAGAAGAACTGGTACTCTGTTCCGTATATGTATCGCGGTAAACATGTTGATGTCCGGTATACGGAGTCTGTCGTTGAGATCTACCATGATCACCAGCGCATAGCTTCGCACCCTAAGTTCCCGGACTATGTGGTCAACAAGTACTCGACTAATCCTGCAGATATGCCGGATGAATTCAATAGACCCGAGATGAATGATGAGCGTATGCTCTCGTGGGCATCTACAATAGGTCCGAATACTCGTGAGGTGATCGAGCGTGTGTTCCGCAGCGTTCAGATAAAAGAACAGGGCTACAACTCAGCACTGTCCATTCTGAACCTGAGCAAGCATTATCCTAATAGCCGTTTCGAAGATGCTTGCCGGATCGCGTTGAACAACACGAATTCGCCCCGTTACAAGTATCTTAAGGCCTTACTGTTAGAGTCGGGAGATTTTAGCCACTCAGAGTCAGGCGAAAATCGCCAATCGGAGTCAAACAATAAAGACCAATCACCCGGACTTTACTTATTGAATTAACTATTCAGTTTGTTCAGAGGAGCTTGCAGCACTCACTCTTGTGGTTTTAAGAGCGATGTTCTCAAGGTGCTTCCCTCTGAAACTGTCGCCGCGAATATTGAATACGGTCGCGTCATCAAATATCCGATCAAGCGCACAGAGAAGATCGTCATCTTCATTGAAGTCGTTCTTCCATAAGGCAGGAGCCTTGTTGCTTGTGAATATGATGTTGTTCGTCCCGTCGCGGTTGTAGCGCCTGTCGATCATGTCGAAGAAGAGCCTGGTGTTCTCCTTGTCGAATTCACAGCGTCCAACCTCATCTATGATCAGGCACGCTGGCCTGACAAGGCCGTTAAGGCAGGATGCCTCTTTGCCGCTTCTTCTGGCACTGGTGAACTTGTCGCGGAGCTCGGACATTTTTATGAAATATGTCTTGAGCCCGTTCTGGCAGCATTCATAGCCGTAAGCTTGAGCAAGATGAGTCTTGCCGGTTCCCGGTGGACCAATAAAGGCCAGATTCTTATGAGCGCGAATTGCATTGAGAGCAGGCAGAGACATAAGCCTGTCTGCATGCTTGCCCTTGATGACGCTGAAGTCGAAATTGTCGAATGTTTTCGGAACCTTCTGAGGAAGTCTGCTGGTACGAAGATACATATCTATCGTGTTGCGGATTTTCTTGTCCCGAAGGTATTCGAGAAACTGGTCGACTGCAGACATCTGGTCCTGACTGAAACAGTGCTCTTCAAAGAATCTTGAGAGTTCAACAGCATCATAATCCAGCTTGAGGATCCTGGCCGTCGTTTCAAACGGATCGAATGGGAGGTCATTCATAGGATCACCTCCTCATCGAATCTGAATTTGTCAAAAGCGGATTCCTCAACAGGAGCAGCGATCATCTGTATGCGTGTCATTACCGGGGCCGAAGGAAGTTCTTCAGGCATATTAGCTTCAGGGAACTGATCTCTGCAGTAGCTGTCAAGCTTGCTCCACGTAACATCGTGTGTCACGAGCAATTCCTTGAGATCTGCCGAGTAGATATACAGAGTATCCTTTTTCCTGCAGACACGGGCTGCTTGTCCGATATATCTGTATGGAACGCCAAACCTGCGGCTCTCATAACTGATGAAGCCATCAAAGGATATCTTCCTGAGAGGGAACAGATACATCAGTATCTCCGGTTCCTCTTTCAGCGGAAATGCGACCTCTGAGCACTTTGATGAATGTAGATAATCCGGGATGTCGTCGATCACTTTATGGTACTTGGCATTATGCTTGTCGCACCATCTGAGCGCCTGATCATTCAGGTCGGTGATGTTCCAGAATAGTCTGCCTGCGAGGAAATTATCCTTCACGAAGCGGATGAGTCTCTCGACCTTACCCTTGGTAAACGGATGTCTTGGCTTGCACAGCTTGGTTCTGAAGCCGACAGTATTCATGAAAGACTCATAGTCCTTGTTCCATACAGGATGGCCATCGAGATCTCTTCTGTCGACGACACTCTTCATGTTGTCGGTAAGGATATACTTCGGGATGCCCATCATGTAGAATGCATGGATCATGCCTATGAACAGGTTCTCCTGCTTGGCATTGGGGAAGAATTCAATGTACATCTTCCCGCAATGATGACAGATCATTGCAAAGCATGCTACTTTGGACTCATTGCCATTAGGATCAACGACCCATGTGAAGCCCCAGTCCATCTGGAAGGCTTCTCCGGGATCGGTCTTGTAGCGACGGCCGCGGTTTCCTTGAGGTGCTACCTGCTGACGTTTAGCCGGAACAAGATCCTTGTGGTCATTGATGTAATTCTTGACCGTTGTGAGGCTGCCTGTATAACCGACATCCTCAAGCTGCTCAAGGATCACCACTGAGTTTTCAACTCCTGCCATGAGCATATTGTCTATGACAGAAGTGAATCCACTCAGGATCGTATTCTCGGCCTTACGGCCTTTGTTGCCATGAGGCTTAGGCTGAAAGTTATCTTTTTTCAGCTTACGCAGTCGGCTCATAAAAATTTCAGCACCGTTCATACTTGTAAGCACCACATAATCGTAACCGTCAATGCTGTTTATCGCATTGTCAAAAACTTCGTTGTCACGGTATTCAATCACCTTTAAAAGGTCGTGTCTTTTGACCTCTGCACCCGAAAGCGTGAGCATTTTGCCGAGCTTGTCGGAAAGTTTTCTCGTACCTGTAACGGTAACCGAAACATTTTTCAGCGGTCTTGTAATTGTGGGAGCAAAGTCAAATTTTGCGGTTTCGCCAACCACTATAACGGCAGGCGGAACAACATCTGCTGATTTAACATTTTCGCAGATTGTCGAAAGAGTTCCCCTCACGGTCTGATTTTTTGCACAAGCGCCGTTTGACACAACGGCAACGGGAGTATCCTCCGATTTACCGTTCTGAATAAGATTTTCCACAATGTCGGGGAGTTTTCTCAGCCCCATAAGAAAGACAAGCGTTCCGTCAGTTTCGGCACACTTCTTTATATTTTCGGGTAAGGTGTCCTGTGCCGTATGTCCCGTGATTATGTGAACACTTCGGCTCAGATTTCTGTGTGTAACAGGGATTCCCGCAAGTTCGGGAACGGCAATTGAGGACGAAATTCCGGGTACAATATCAAACGGAATGTCGGCATTTTTGAGAGTTTCAATCTCCTCTCCGCCTCTGCCGAACACGAACGGATCGCCGCCTTTAAGACGAACAACCGTTTTGCCCTCTCTCGCCTTTTCAACAAGGATTTCGTTTATATTTTCCTGCTTTTCGCTGTGTCTGCCCGAACGCTTTCCAACGCAGATTTTCTCCGCCGATTCGGGTGCAAAACCGAGCAATGACACATCTATAAGGCTGTCGTAAACAAGCACATCGCAATGTTTTATATACTCCGCACCACGCAAAGTTATCAGGTCAAAATCGCCGCATCCCGCTCCGACAATATACACTCTTCCGTTACTCAATTTTGCTCACCAGCCTTTTTGCAAGTTTAATTCTGTTTGAAATTTCATCTGTTCCGCTGACTGTTTTTTTACAGTCGGCAGACAGAGAAAGTGTTATTCTGTCGTTTCCAACCTTTGAAATTGCACCGACAGGAGTTGAACAATCTGCATTAAGGCTGTGCAAAACCTGCCTTTCGGTTTCAAACGAAAACATTGTATTTTTATCGCTGATTTCAGCGAGCATCTCAGAAACTTCGCTGTTTTTTCTGCTTTCAATCGCAACAATTCCCTGACACGGTGCAGGGAGAAATTCTTCTGTATCAAACGGAGTTACCGTGTAGCCGTCACCGTTGTAGAGGTCAAGTCTTTCAAGACCTGCCTTTGCAAGTACAAGGGCATCGTACTCACCTTTCAACAGTTTTTTAAGTCGGGTGTCAACATTGCCCCTGATGTCCTTAAATTTTGCATTCGGGTAGATTTTCTCCGCAAAAAGTTTTCGTCTTAAACTGCCCGTTCCGATGACAAAACCGTCCTTGATTTCAAAATCGTTGCGTGTGACAAACACATCTCCATAACTGCCCCTTGGCAACACGGCGGAAATTTCAAGTCCGTCTGCAATTTCTGTCGGCAAGTCCTTTGCGCTGTGAACGGCAACATCTGTTTCACCGCTCAAAAGCGACATTTCAAGTTCCTTGATGAACACGCCTTTTCCGCCTAAAGTTGCAAGCGGTTTGTCAAGGGTTTTGTCACCCATTGTTGAAATGTAAACCGTTTCAATTTCAACATTCGGAAAGCGGTTTTTCAGCGTTTTTATTAACATTTCGGTTTGTGCAAGGGCAAGCCTGCTTTTTCTTGTTCCGATTTTTATCGTCATTTTCCGTATTCCTCAATCAATTTTTCAACAGTTTTTTCATCGGGTTCAAACCCCGAAAGGCAGAGCGAAAGGAGTTGTTCAAAAATCTTCTTTCTGTCATCTTCCTTTTCAACCTTTTCTTTAATTATCGGGCGGTATTTCCACAAAACCTCGGTTGTGTTTTCGTTCATACTTTCAAGGATTCCCGTAAAAAGCTCTTTAAGATATTTTGCGTAAATCGGACTTTTGCCCGATGTTGTGATACCTGCGGTTATGCCGTTTTTGCTTGCAATTGCAGGAAAAATAAATCCGCATTTTTCCTTATCGTCAACTGTGTTGACGAGAATATTTTTCTCATTGCAAAGCTGAAAAATTCTGCCGTTGAGCGTTTCATCATCGGTTGCGCTGATAACACAAAATGCACCGTCAAGGTCGCTGTCGCAAAATTTGCGGTCAATGATTTTCACATTCAAAGCCTTGATTTCATCGCAGATTTTCGGAGCAACAACGGTTATGTCGGGCGAAAACGGCATCAGCTTTTCAATCTTTCGGAGTGCAACCGTTCCGCCGCCGACTACGAGTGTTTTTTTGTTTTCAATGTCAATATAAAACGGGAAGTATGCCATTAGTTATTCTCTCCGCACTTTCTGTAGATTTCAAGAATTCTTGCAAATTCTTCTGCCGAAACATCGGATTTCAGCTTGTAAATGAATTTTTCCGAAAAATCGGACGGCATTGCGTTTTTCACCGACTGCATACAAGGCAGAAATTCGTGAAAGGCAAGGTCTTTTTTTAAAGTTTCAATTTCTTCCGAAATTATTTCTTTTGCACTTTCAACGCTGTCGAGTTTGAGAGCATTGTTCTCGCTTGCAAGCTGTTTTATGTAGTCAATGTTAATGAGCCTTGCACCGCTTATTTTTTCGACATTTTCGTCAATATCGGGCGGCACGGCAAGGTCAATGAACAGCCTTGATTTTTCGGTTTTTATATTGTTTTTCAAATCGTAATATGTGACCGTGTAATGCGGTCCGCTTGTGGCGCTGATTACGCAGTCTGCAAAATCGAAGGCGCTGTATCTTTCGTCATAGTCAATTACATTTGCATCCGTATTTTCAAAAACAGTTTCGGCTTTGTGCTTTCGTGAAGTCACGGTAACGCTGACTCCCTTGTGCGACAACAGATTTTTCACAACGGTTGAACCGACCTTGCCTGTTGCGCCGATTACAAGAACATTCAGTTCACCGTCTTTGAATTTTGCCGCCTCGTTTGAGGCAAGAGTTGCAACGGAAACCGATGTTTTTGAAAGGGCGGTTTCGGTCTTGATTTTTTTGGCACAGGCAACAGCCGCCTGAACACACATATTGAGTTCATAGGCAACCGTGCCGTTGTCCTTGGCAAAGGCATAGGCTCGCTTTAGCTGACCGAGGATTTCGTCCTCACCGATAACCATGGATTCAATTCCGCCTGCCACTCTGAAAAGATGGAGCAAAGCCTTGTCGCCGTAGAAAAGGTAGATGTACTTTTTAAGTTCGTCAAAGTCGATTCCCGAAAAATCCGAAAGAGCGGTTTCAACCGTTTTCACGGATGTTTCATCACCGCAAAAATAAACCTCGGTTCTGTTGCAGGTGCAGAGAATCAAGCACTCGCTGATATTTTCCGAATAAAAAAGTTCGTCAAGAAAAGCCTTTTTTCGCTCATCGGAAAAAGCAAGTTTCTTTCTCACAGACACATTTGAAGTTTTGTGACTTATGCTTAGGCAGTACATAAAAATTTCGCTCCGTTACAAATAAAATCCGGCAGTAAAATACACTTTTAAAGTTATTTTATTACTGCCGACAGTTGTTGTCAATTTAAAGTTTGTTTATTATTTTACCACTAAACCTATCTGTTTGGTATGTTTTGATTATACTACATTCAACATTCTATGTCAATAATTTTCGGGTTTTGCTTGACAAAAACGGTGATTACAATATAAACTATACAGAGATACCTCCCGTTAACAAACAGCGGGAGTTTTATTCCGACATAAATACTTATTGTACCGATAGGAATAGTAAATGATTTGAATATGTTTAAGGAGCGTTTTTATGCTTAATCAGTTTTCAAGAACACAGCTTTTGATTGGCGAAGAAGCTATGGACAAGCTTTCAAAATCAAGGGTGGCAATTTTCGGAATCGGCGGTGTAGGCGGATACACGGCAGAGGCTCTTGCACGGAGCGGAGTCGGCGAGCTTGACCTTATTGACGATGACAAGGTGTGCCTTACAAACATCAACCGCCAGATTTTTGCAACAAGAAAAACAGTAGGCAAATACAAGGTTGATGTTGCAGAGGAAAGGCTCAAGGACATCAATCCCGATATAATCATCAACAAACACCAAACATTCTACACACCCGAAACTTCGGAGAATTTTGACTTTTCAAAGTACGACTATGTAGTTGATGCAATTGACACGGTAACAGGCAAAATTGAGCTTGTTATGCAGGCTGACAAAACTAAAACTCCTATCATCTGCTCAATGGGTGCAGGCAACAAGCTTGATCCGACAGCGTTTGAGGTTGCCGACATTTACAAAACATCCGTCTGCCCTCTTGCAAGAGTTATGAGATATGAACTCAAAAGGAGAGGTATTAAAAAGCTGAAGGTTGTTTATTCAAAAGAAAAGCCTATCACACCCGTTGACGATATGGCAATCAGCTGTAAAACAAATTGCATCTGCCCTCCCGGCACAAAGAGAAAATGCACCCAGCGCAGACAGGTTCCCGGCAGTACCGCATTTGTTCCGTCAGTTGTAGGTCTTATCATAGCCGGCGAAGTTATTAAAGATTTGATTAAATGATTGAAAAATCATTTACAGTTATCGCAGGACTTGACTGTGTTGGGAAAACAAGTCTGTACGGAATTTTAAGTGGCGAAGGAATTGTAACAAACAATGCTGATTTTTCTGACAGATACTGCCTTGATAACAATATTTCTTTCACACAGGAAACCACTCTTTCAGGACACAGAACCGAGAAAACAATTCAACAGGCACGAAAACAAGGTTACTATGTTATTATGTACTATGTAGGTCTTAATTCAAAAGAAGAAAGTCTTGCAAGAATTGAAAACAGAGTGCGGAAAGGCGGTCACGATATTCCGAAAAACGATGTGTGCAGAAGATTTGATAACCGCTTTGATTCTTTAAAAAGAATTGTTCCGCTGTGTGATGAAGTAATTTTTTACGATAATGAAAACGGATTTATTAAAGTTGCCGAAATAAAAAACAACAAATTCAATTATTCAAACGGTTACAGACCTAAATGGATTACAGAATTTGAAAACGAACTGAAATTAAGTTAAGGAAAAGCAAAGCACCGAGAGAATTTACCCTCGGTGCTTTGCTTGTTTTTATAGGATTTTTTACAGTTGATATCGTGATTAAAGAGATTAGATGATAACCGATTCTTCCTGAAGTGATTTGTTCTGGAGAATCTGAACTTCATCGCCTTTGGTGACGAAAAGTCGATAGAGGAACACATTGACCTTTTCCCCGACAGTAATCGGAGTTTCGTCAAGTCCTCTGTACGCATAAACCGTGCCGCCGTCACATTTTACGGCAATTTCTATATTGTCGCCTCTGAATGAAGTCTTCATAACCTCGCCGACAGATACAGATGCTTTCTGTGCAGTAGTTTCGCTGAGCTTTGTTACCTTTACAAATTCGGGACGGATAACCGCACGGTCAACATTTTCGACAACATCAAAGGTTTTGAACTTTGTATAATCGTCAAGCGTAGTTGTCTGACCGAAGAATGATGCAGAAAATGCGGTTTCGGGATGCTGATAAATGTCAATCGGCGAGCCTATCTGCTCAATTCTGCCCTTGTTTGTGATTATGATTTCATCGGCAACTTCAATAGCCTCGCTCTGATCGTGAGTTACAAATATACTTGTAACACCGAGTCTTTCAATCATATCTTTAAGCCATGAGCGAAGTTCCTGTCGAACCTTTGCGTCAATTGCGGCAAAGGGTTCATCAAGCAGAAGAAGATTCGGGTTTGGTGCAAGCGCTCTTGCAAAGGCAACACGCTGTTTCTGACCGCCCGAAAGCTGGCTTGGATAACGCTTTTCAAGCCCTTCAAGACCGATAAGTTTTACAAGTTCATTTACTCTTTCCTTGATAAATTTCTTGCTCTTTTTCTGAATTTTCAGACCGAAAGCAATGTTATCAAAAACAGTCATATATCTAAAAAGAGCGTAGTTTTGGAACACAAAGCCTGTGCCTCTTTTGCTTGCGGGAATATCGTTGACAACCTTGCCGTCAATAATAATTTCGCCGCTGTCGGGATTTTCAAGTCCTGCAATCATACGGAGAATTGTAGTTTTACCGCTACCCGAAGGGCCGAGAAGTCCGATAAGCTTGCCCTTTTCAATACCGAAATTTACATTGTCGGATGCCTTGTAGTCACCGAAAGTTTTATTTATATTTTTAAGTTCAACATACATTACGCATCCTTCTTTCCTTTGTATTCAACCACACTTCTGATAATCAGAATCGCAATCGCCATAAGCACAAGTATTGATGAAACCGCAAATGCGGGAACATACTTGAACTCGTTGAACAGAATTTCAACATGGAGAGGAAGTGTGTTTGTTTTTCCTCTTAAATGTCCCGAAATTACCGAAACTGCACCGAATTCACCCATTGCTCTTGCGGCACAGAGTACAACTCCGTAGAGGAACGCCCATTTAATGTGTGGGAATGTTATTTTTCTGAAAATTGTTGTGCCTTTTGCACCCATAAGTGCGGCGGCCTCTTCTTCATCCGTACCCTCGGATTCAAGCACAGGAATAAGCTCTCTTGAAATGAACGGGAATGTTACAAACACGGTTGCAAGGATGATTCCCGGAACGGCAAAGATAACCTTGATTCCAAGTTCGCTTAAAAGCGGATATATCGGGCTTTGTCTGCCGAATGTAAGCACAAAGATAAGACCTGCAATTACAGGCGAAACCGTTACGGGGAGGTCGATAAGTGTTGTAAGAAGTTTTTTGCCCTTGAACCTGAACTTTGTAATTGACCATGCGGCAAAAATTCCGAATACCGTGTTGAACAGTACCGCAAACACGGTTGCCTCAACAGTAAGCACAATTGCTTTTACCGTGTAATCATCGCTGACAGCCTGCCAGAACACCTCTACACCACTTTTGAAAGCCTCGCAGATTACCGTTACAAGAGGAAGAACGAGCATTACGAATACAAATAAAAGCGCAATACCTATTAGTATGTACTTTACAGCTTTTGAACGCTTTGTTTCTTCGTACATTTTATCTTCCTCCTTTCAGAATTTTTGCATTTCTGTGCTGAACCATATTCACAAGGAACAAAATCAAAAATGATGCAGCAAGCATTACAAGTGCGATTGCCGTTGCACTTTTGTAGTCATATTCCTGCAACTCCGACATAATGATAAGCGGAGTGATTTCTGTTTCAAACGGCTTGTTGCCTGCAATGAAAACAACCGAACCGTACTCACCAAGACATCTTCCGAATGCAAGACCAAAGCCTGTGAGAACCGAGGGAAGAATTTCGGGAAGAATAATTTTTCTGAAAATTCTGAATCTGCTTGCGCCCATAACTCCTGCCGCCTCTTCATAAACGGGATCGAGTTTTTCAAGAACTGGCTGAACCGCTCTTGTGACAAAAGGAATTCCCACAAATACCAGGGCAACTGTAATACCAACTCTTGTGTAGGCAATGCTTATGCCGAACTTTGCAAAAAATCCGCCGATAAGACCTGTGTCGGCAGTCAGCGAAGTAAGCGCAATGCCTGCAACCGCTGTCGGAAGTGCAAACGGAAGTTCAATCATACCGTCAAGAATTCTTTTGCCGGGGAACTTGTAACGAACAAGCACCCAAGCAAGTATAACACCCATAACGGCATTGATGAGAGATGCAATAAATGCGGTTATAAAACTAACCTTGTAGCTTGCAAGCACTCTTTCACGGGTGATTGCCTCCCAAAATTCAGAGGGACTCATCTGTGCCGTATAAATAACGAGAGCGGCAAGAGGAATCAGCACAACAAGGCTTAATAATGTAATTGTTACACCCAAAGAAAGACCGAATCCCGGTATAACTCTTTTTGCTTTTTTTGACTTTTTTGCCTGAACCATCACATCACACCTGTTTCCCCTGTAAAATATCATCTGACATCAGACAGGATGCCTATAAACTGTCTGATGTCATTTTAAATCGGTTTTATTTTTTCTCGTAAATCTTATCGAAGATACCGCCGTCTGCAAAGTGCTTTTTCTGAGCCTCATCCCAACCGCCGAAATCGTTGATTGTTACAAGATTAATGTTGAGGTCGAACACATCGGAGTATTCTTTCAAGATTTCCTTATTATACGGGCGGTAGTAGTTGTCGCCTGCAATACGCTGAGCCTCATCGCTGTAAAGGTAGCTCAAATACTCTGTTGCAACCTTGCGAGTGCCTCTCTGATCAACCACTTCGTCAACAACAGCAACGGACGGCTGTGCAAGAATGCTGACACTCGGAGTTACGATTTCGTACTCATCGGGATTGTCCTTGATTGAAAGGTAAGCCTCATTCTCCCATGCAAGAAGAACATCGCCCTGTCCGTTTTCCACAAATGAAGTTGTAGCACCTCTTGCGCCTGAGTCAAGCACAAGCACATTCTGATAAAGCTTTTTAATGAAATCTTCGATTTTTGCCTCATCACCGTTATATTTCTTGTCGGCATATGCCCAAGCGGCAAGGTAGTTCCATCTTGCACCGCCCGAAGTTTTCGGGTTTGGAGTGATAACACCCACACCGTCTTTTACAACATCGTCCCAATCCTTAATATTTTTCGGATTGCCTTTGCGAACGAGGAATACAATTGTTGAAGTGTAAGGTGAAGAATCGTTTTCAAACTCATTTACCCAACCGTCTTCAATAAGACCTGCGTCACGAACTGCGTTTACATCATATTCAAGTGCGAGTGTTACAACATCTGCCTCAAGACCGTTTGCAACCTCAAGAGCCTGTTTGCCCGAACCGCCGTGTGACTGGGTAACTTCAACATCCTGTCCTGTTTCTTCTTTCCAATGTTTTGCAAAAATTTTGTTATATGACTCATAAAGTTCTCGTGTCGGATCATATGACACATTTGTTATCTTAACCTTGGAATCACTTGAAGTATCTTTTTTTCCGCATCCTGTAAAGGCAACCGCTGATGCACCTAAAACCGAAACTGCCAATACTGCCGATAATACTTTTGTTCTTAAATTTTTCATTTTGATTACCTCACTTTAAATTAATTTGATTTTAAGTCTGACAAGCAATTACATACAACAGTACGGCTTGCCTCCAAATGAGGTACACATTCGTATTTTCTTCAGATTGTAAATG
>CACXYD010000029.1:0-622 GCA_902771755.1 uncultured Ruminococcus sp.
TTTACACCTCCCCCCTTCAAAATTTGAACCCGTCCCCTTCAAAATCTGAAGCCTAATAATACCCATAGAAAAAGACTAAGAGAAAAATACCCGGAGAACAATACCAAATGAATAAATGTGATGAGTGGAATTGAGAGAGGAAACGGACGAATTGCGTTCTTGTAATCGCAGAAATCTGTGTTATACTTAAGTTGTAAACAATTTGATGAGGTGATGACATGGTAATAAGAGAGGTTCAGGACAGAGATTTCGTTCAGCTTGCAGAAATGAGATGGACTCATGCTGTTGAGGACGACAAAACTTACGGTGAACACAACACCGACGGTGTGACCAAATCGGTATTTATCGAGGAGTTCATTGCCTTTTTATACACGAACAAGGAATATAAAATCTTCGTTGCGGAAGATGAGAATGCGAAAATCCTTTCGGCAATGTTTGTATATCTTATTCCGACAATTCCCACCCCGAATGCAAAGCGTGAATTTATTGCGTATCTCACAAAGGTGTTCACGCTTGAAGAATATCGTGGCAAGGGTATCGGCACTCAACTGCTTGATTATGTAAAAAACTACCTTTCGTCAATCAACTGCGAGCTTGTCTTTGCATGGCCAAGTGGAAATTC
>CACXYD010000029.1:633-13735 GCA_902771755.1 uncultured Ruminococcus sp.
ATAACGATACAAAATACAAGAGAAAAATCGGGTAGCAGATTTACCGGATGTAAACTTCTGCTACCCGATTTATTTCATATGGACCATTGGATGACTTGATGAAATTATTTGTTTTATATGTTCGTTTTGGTTGCAAAACCAAAACGATTGGCGAACATTGTTCGCCGCTACAGTATATCAACAACTTTGCAACACTTATATAGTATGCAACAACATACATTTTCTGCTATTACTTGCGGGAGAACACGGTTCTCCCCTACAAGATAACAATTATTTTATAACATTTATAAAATATATTTTCACACATAATTTGTGCCGTTACTTGGCGGGCGTCCAATGAACGCCCCTACAGTTATACAACAACTTTCATATATACTAAAATGGTCGGGAAACAATGTTTTGCATTTTGCAAACTGTCTGCCCGACCATAATTTTCAATTTTCCATTTTCAACTTTCAATTTTATAAAAAACAGCACCCCGATTTTACTCGGAGTGCCGTAATTAATTTTGATTACAAAATCAGGATCGTGTTGAGTGTGGAATATTCCGCATTATTTAGCGTAAGCTGAATCTCCGCCGATCTGACCGTCGATACCTGTAAATCCGCTTGCGCAGCATACATAAACTCTCATGTTAGCCTTAGCAAGTGACGGAACTGTAAGAGTACCGTTTGTAACATACTTAACATCACCTGTAACAGCGTCAACATACTTGCCGTTAGGAATGTTCTTGAATGTAGCACCTGAAGAAATTGTAACGAGTGCAAGGCTGTCTGTGTTGTCGTCTGTATAACGGCGAACATAAGACATATTACCGCCTGTTACATATGTGCTTGATGCTGTGTACTGTCCCTTCTGGAGAGCGGGGATAGCACGGCGGATAGCGTTAATCTTTGAAAGGTGCTTACTGAGTGGGCTTGCAAGAGTTTCGGCAACTGTACCTGATGCTGTGTATTCGCTGAAGTCAGTAGCGTTTACAGAACCCTCGAGGTAATCACCGAAGTATGCACGACCTGAGTTCTCAAGAGAAATGAGAGTACCCTTGTCGATGAGTTCGCCCTTCTTAAATTCAACTTCTGAACCATAGTATACGCAAGGAATACCACGGAAAGTGAACATAAGATCCATATTCTCAGCCCATGTCTGTGTACCGCCTGTGAAACGAGTTGTTTCTGCAGGCTGCTCGGGAGCATAGTCGTGAGAATCAACATACATTACGCTGTATGTAGCATCGTTGTAATACTTATCGTTGTTAACTGCAAAGTTGTAAGCATTCTTAGCATCGCCGAACATTCTGTGCATCTGGAAGTCGATTGCGTCCATACCTGATGCCATAGAACGGTCAGAACCGTGATATGTAAGGCCGTCAAGGAATGCGTTATCGCTCTTTGGCTGTGTAGCATCCATATCGCCCTTGTAGTTATCTTCTTCAAGATAATGCTGAAGAACGAGGTTCATGTTGTCGTTGATGTCTGAAGCTGATGTGCCCCAGTTCCAGCTTTCTGCCCACTTTGAGTTAGACTCTTTCCATGTGTAGTAAGGAGTTGACTCCTCGGCATGCTCACGATACCAAACCTGAGTGTATCTTGTGCAGATTTCGCCGAACATATAGAAGTTAGGCTTGCCTGCTGCCTTTGCAGCATCCATAAGCTGGTCATTGAACATAATGTTGAGAGAAACTCTCGGGATGTGACGAACAGTATCAACACGGAAACCGTCAACGCCCATATCCATATACTTTGAGTAAGAATCTACAACATATTCTGCAACTGCAGGGTTCTCTGTGTTAAGGTCAACGCAGTCGCCTGCAATCTGGCTGAACTTTGTTGTCCAGTCATCGTAGTTAGGACTCTGGAAATAACCGCTGTGGTAGTAGTTATTTGGGTTGTAAGTATCACTCTGTGATACCTTGTTCATTGCAAAGTCCTTCTCATCAGGCTGAGGGCCTGTTGAGTTGCCGTCATCGCCTGAGTAAGTAACATTCTTCATAAGGTTAAGTCTCTGCTGATACTGAACGCCAGGCTTCTGAGCCCAGTATTCTTCAGGTGACTTAAGACCGTATGTATCAAGAAGATACTGTGTAGGAATCATTGATTCCTCAAGGTTGCCGAGGTCTTTGGTTGTATCCTTTGTGAAAAGGTTACAGAAGTAAGATTCACCAAAGTTACCTGTGTGCTGAAGAACTACGTCCTGAATAATCTTCATGCCCTTCTGGTGAGCATCGTGAATAAGATCTTCATATGTGTAGTCTGAGCTTTCGTAACGAGCATCAACTGTTGAGAAGTCCATAGCATGGTAGCCGTGGTAGTCATAGCCTGATGCGTTAGTAACAACAGGTGTTACCCAAATTGCGCTGAAACCGAGAGCCTTGATGTAGTCAAGCTTTTCGCCAAGACCTTTGAAGTCACCACGCCATGCAGGGTCATCATCACCGTTGCCGGCTGTGCCGTCATCCCAGCAATGAACATCGTTGCCTGTATCGCCGTCATAGAAACGGGTTGTCATAACGAAGTAGATTGTTTCTTCACGCATATCAACGCTGCCAACCGGATCCGGCTCGTCAGGGTTGTATTTTGACCATTTACCGTCTTCGCAGTACCAGTCTGAGCTTGCAGCCGATTCAAGCTTTTTCTCTGAAGAATACTGCTTGCCGTCAGCGTCTGTGATAATGGCATTTACCTTTGTAACATCAGCTACATGGTAGTTATACCATTTGTCGCCCTTTGTCATTTTCTCACCGGGGTAAGACTTTGACATAGCGCTGTTTGTGGGAAGTGAGTTCCACAAATATACATATGGCTGTGTGTCATCACTCATTCTTACATGAATTGTAATGCCTGTTTCTGTTGTATCGGCAGACACAGCGTCAGAGTCGGAACTCTGAGCTGCATTTACAGAAATTACGCCTGCGGTTACAACCATCATTACAGCAAGAACAAGTGCGCACAGCTTCTTGATTCTTGTCATAGGTATATCTCCAATCTTTTTTTACTTAATGTTTGGATTAATCAAGTTTTACAACAATCTTCTGAATGATTGTAGCATCCTTGATTGTGATTGAGCCGTCACCGTCGAGGTCGCAAATTGTGAGGTCAAGTGTTTCGAGAGCCGGAACATCCGAAAGACCAACAATTGACTTCTGAAGATATGTTGAGTCCATAACAGTTACTTCGCCGTCACCGTCAACATCGCCACGGAGTCTTGAAGGAGCTGTTGTTGGCTGAACTGTTGTAGGCTGTGGACTTGTAGGTTTAGCAGTTGTGGGCTGTACTGCTGTTGTAGGCTGAACTGTTGTTGGCTGAGGAGCAGTTGTAGGAACAACAACTGTTGTAGGCTCAGTAACATCGTCTGTTGCTGTGTAAGCATAAGTCTTGCTTACTGTGCTGTTGTCAGAACCCTGAACATAAACATTAACCTTGTATTCACCCTTCATTGTAGGAACGAAAGTGTAAATGTTGTTAAGTGTGTAGTAAGGTGTGTTCTGAGCACCGTTAGGATCAGTTACAACATACTTGTAGAAAAGAAGGTTTGTACCTGTCTTACCGCCGCCTGCCTTAACTGTTACAGTAGCAGTTGAGTTAACCTTGATAAGGTTAAGGTTTGCAGGAGTAACGCTCTTGATGATTGGCTTAGCAAGTGTTGAGTCATCCTTAACCTCAAGAGTCATTGTACGGCTGTTTGTGTTGCCGTCTGAATCCTTGAAATCAAATGTGATTGTGTATTCACCTGCAACTGTAGGAGTCCATGTTACTGACTTTGCTGCTGAGAAGTCGGAAAGTGTTGATGTTCCGCCCTGAGCGTTAGTAACAGAGAACTTGTAGCTTACTGTTGCGCCGCTCTTGTTGTTGGCTGTTGCAGAAAGCTGTACATCTGTACCTGTGTAGATGTTTGATGCAGGATCAGCAGAAAACTCTGTTACCTGAAGTGGGCTTGTATCATAAACAGACCATTCGTTAGTCTTGTTGTTGTATACATAGCCGTCCTTAGCTGTAAGGTCTGCTGTCTGTGACTGACCGCTGTTGCTGAAGATGCAGTTAGCATATGTCTTTGATGCGGTGTACTGATAGATGTTACCGCCGATGCTTGTCATCTTCACGCCCGGCCATGAGCCGTTGCTGTCAGCACTGCCGTTCCACATATAAACAACAGGTGTTGCCCAACCTGCCTCGTTGTTGAGGTAAACAGTTGTGCCGTCACCGCCCTGTGTAGGAGTTGTAGCAGTTGTAGCTGTTGTTGCGCTTGTAGGTGTCTGAGCAGTTGTACCCTGTGTAGGAGCACCTTCATAATCTGACCATGTACCCTTTGAAAGGTCATAGATTTTGCCGTGACCGGGGTATGTAAGGTCGCCTGTCTGCTGTGAACCGTTGTTGAAGATTACCATTGTGTAATCCTTGTCGAGAGTATATGAGTATACTCCGTCTTCAACCTTTGTCATTGCCTTGCCCGGCCATGATGCGTTATTGCCGAGGCCGTTAGACCACATATAGCAGTTAACATTTGACCAGCCGTTGTTTACTCTTACATAAACAGTATCGCCTGTTGCAGCAAAAGCACTTACTGCACCAACGAATACGGTTGAAACCGCCAGCATAAGGCAAAGCACAAGGCACATGATTTTGTGTTGTCTTTTTACCATTTTGATTTCCTCCAGAATTATTTTTTGTTGCATGTGTGAAGCTACTCAACACTACTCCACAATTACTCCTTAATTCTACATTATTGAGTTGTCAATAATTTTCTTTAAGAGAATAATAAAATTTCTTACATCACAAAATATTCACATTCAAATTGTGCATAATAAACAATTTAAAAATAATTGGCAAAAAATTAGGATAAAAAAGCAAAAAGTCAGATGTTTGGTTGATAACATCTGACTTTATTTGACCGACCTGTGAAAGGTTTTTGTATTAATTTGCTGTTTTCTGTCGAAGAAACCTTCATTCGGTTATTTCTTCTTAATTTTATCCCAATAGGCTTTAAAAGCCTGTTCGTTTTTATTATTGCCGTATTCGTAATATTTTTTATCTTTAAGAGCATCGGGCAGATATTGTTGCTCGACATAATGGTTCGGAAAATCGTGGGGATACAGATAGAACTGTCCCTTATTTGGATTGTCATCTCCGTCACAGTGCTTGTTCTGCAATTGTCGGGGTACAGGACCCGAGTTGCCCGTTCTGATGTCAGCCAAAGCTCTGTTTATACCCATATATGCCGAGTTAGATTTTGGGGCATTGCACACCATTACCACCGCATCTGCAAGCGGAATCCTCGCCTCGGGAAGTCCGACAGCCTGCGCCATGTCAACGCACGACTTTACAATCGGCAAAAGCTGAGGATACGCAAGTCCCACATCCTCACTCGCACACACCATAAGTCTGCGACACGCACTCGGCAAGTCGCCTGCCTCAAGCAGTCTTGCAAGGTAGTGAAGTGCGGCATCGGGATCACTTCCACGCATACTTTTCTGATAAGCCGAGATGATGTCGTAATGCTCATCGCCCTCACGGTCATATCTGACCGCACTTTTCTGCACAAGCTGTTCAACGGTTTCAAGTTTGACAACCTTTTTTCCGTCAACTTCATCTGTTGCAATCACGGAAAGCTCGACGGCATTCATAGCCTTGCGAACATCTCCTCCGCAACCCGTTGCAATTTTCTTGGCACATTCTTCGGGCATTTCAATTTTGATACCGCTCTCCTCGGCAAGAAAATCACTTGCACGGTAAACCGCCTTTTCAACCTCATCGGGAGTGACCGACTTAAATTCAAAAACGGTTGAACGGCTTAAAATTGCGTTATATACATAAAAATACGGATTTTCGGTTGTTGATGCAATCAGCGTGATACTGCCGTTTTCAATGTACTCAAGCAGGGTTTGCTGTTGCTTTTTGTTAAAATACTGAATCTCGTCAAGATAGAGCAAAATTCCGTTAAGCCCCGAAAAAGTGTTCAGCTGTGCAACAATCTCCTTTATATCGGCAGTTGACGCAGTTGTGCCGTTAAGCTTTTTGAGGGTACGGTTTGTCTTTTTGGCAATATATGTGGCAAGCGTAGTTTTTCCCACACCCGAAGGACCGTAGAAAATCAGGTTTGGAATATCTCCGCTTTCAATAATTTTACGCAAAGGCTTGCCGGGTGCAATAAGATGCTTTTGCCCCACAATGTCATCAATTGTCTTTGGACGAATCCTGTCCGCAAGCGGTTTGTTCATAATATCACCCCGTGCCGTTGGTTTTGTTGTAAAAATAATTATATATCTTATAGTACATTTGTTCGTACATTTTGTCAAGTAAAAGTTACAGCTCGTAGGGGCGTTCATCGGACGCCCGCAAGTAACGGCTGAAATATAATGGTATTGATAAAACATATAAATGAAACATCGTTACCGAAATAATGTAGGGGCGAACCTTGTTCGCCCGCCTTGATAAAATATTATGGTCACACATATTTGTTTTGATATGTCAAAAACTGTGTATTCAAATTTGAACGCATTGCGTTCAATCGTGTGCAATGCACACGAACGGGAGAACACGGTTCTCCCCTACAGACAATACACAATTTTCATCACATCAAAACATATTATATAAACAAAATCATTCATCAAGGCGGGCGGATAATATCCGCCCCTACAAAATTGTGGCATTTACATAATTTGTTTTAACATAAAATTTCTACAATTAAACAACAACTTCCATATAAACAAAAACAGTCGGGCGACAATGATTTGCATTTTGCAAACTGTCTGCCCGACATTAATTTTCAATTTTCCATTTTTAACTTTCAATTTTGACTGATTCCCACAACTATTTTCTGAATTTCCGTGGCATCGGCAACTGTGATAATTCCGTCACCGTCAACATCTGCATTGCAAAGCTGTGTGTTGTCAAGTTCTTCAAGCTTTACGATATACTTCTGAACAAGGGTTGCGTCCATAACGGTAATATCTCCGTCAAGGTCAACATCGCCGTTCTTAATCTTATCATTCTTAACCGCAACTGCCTTGATAACAAATGTACCGCCGAGCATATCGTTTCTCTCGGTTTTGTACCAATCGAGCAATTCGCTTGTTGTGCCGTCATATTTAATGTAGCTGTCACCGTAATTTGAATCGTTGAGGAATGTCATTTTCGTTGTGCTTGTAAGCCATTCGCCAATGCCAAGCTGACTTGCCTCATCGGAATTTGTCTTGATTCTCACACCGACTGCACCTCTGCCGAGCGGAGCAACAAATCCGTTTGCATCAACAGACTGATAACCGCTGTATGCGACCTTGCCCGATGCAATCAGCTTCCATTCGCTTTCATCATTTGAGGGAGTGCCGTCACTTACGGGGATGTAGTAAATTTCATAATCCGCACCGTTGCTCTTTGTTTCAAAAAGCACCTTGTCGAGTGTACGGCTGTTTTCGTCAAAATCAAAGCAGTTGATGAATGTAATGTCGTTGCTGTCAACATAATCAAAGCTGTATGTAGCACCGTAGCGTTCATCCTGCAACAAGGTCATATCATCGGTAATCTCGGTTACCTCGTCAATTGTGAAATTCGGAGAATACTTTTCGCCGAAAATGTACTTATCCTCGTATGAAAGCCAGAAATAACCGCCCATTGTGTTGTTGTCGCCCCAGCTGTTGCGCACAAGCCATGCACCGTTGTTCTGTGGCAACACACCTGTTCCGTTAGAAAATCTGTACTTGCTGATATTATCGTTCCAACCCACTATGCTGATTGTGTGACCGATGTAGTCGCCGTCATATGACTGCGGCATAAAGTAGGTTGTGCCTGCATTGTTAAAGCACTTGTTTGATGTGGCATATGATGCGGTTACCGAACCGTTGTCGATGATTGCCTGCTTAATTTCGTCCGCATCTGCACCGTCAAGATAACGCAGTTTTGTTGTGCCGTATTTAGTCTTGTCGGCTGTCATATCATCGCCGTGAATATTTTTTGAAAAGTCAATTTCGCCTACATCGGCAATTTCTGCTCCGCCTTGCCATGAGGTGAGATAGCCGGGGTAAATATTGGTAAATCCGCCGTCACGGTATTTTCTCTGCCAACCCTTGCCGTTTGTCTGGGTTGTGGAACTTGCATTTGCATGGTCATGTGACATCTCGGTAACGGGATAGCCAAGCTTTAAAAGCTTTGTTTCAAAGCCTTCTGTGCCTGCAACCGCCCAACAATCGTTATACTGCTGAGCCTTGATAGGTGTTACAAAGCCGAGATTTTTTGAGCTGAAATCACTCGGAAGTCCGTTTTCGTCAACAAGCGAATAGCCGATTGCGGAATATGCAGACGGCAAGGATGAATCCGAAGATTCCGTATTCTTTGTGACCGACTCAAAGCCGTCGTCAATCTCAGCCGCATTTGCACTTACAATGCCGACCGAAAGCATACACACGGCAGAAAATACTGCGGTAAATTTTTCAGCAAATTTTTTGTTCATAAAATCACCTGTATATAATGTAAAGATGTGTGTTTGTTTTAGAATTATAAGCTATCTCTTTTTCTTTATGATAAAGGATTTAAATCCGAGCAATTTCCGCTTTGCTTGCAAGGAGCGGAAATTGTGATAGAAATAATCTATAGTTGAATTATAACAAAACAAAATAGCCTTGTAAATAGAATACATAATATAAAATTGCACAATAATAACCACATACAAACAAATTTGCGAAACGGGGGATTATTTTGCAGTTCAGAACCGACCTTGCGATTGAGGCAAGAGAAATTGCAGGAGAAAACACAAGCGGAGTTGAGTTCAAAAAGTACAGCGAAAACGGCCTTGAAATCTCACGGCTGATTGTAAAAAATCAAAAGGCAAAGCAGGCACTCGGCAAGGACATCGGCACATACATCACGATTGAGTTGCCGTCACTCACGGACAATTTTACCGAAACCGACAAACGGCTTGAAACCGTCGGCAATGAAATCAAACGGCTGTTGCCCGTAAACGGACTTGTACTTGTGGCAGGGCTTGGAAATATGGAAATCACTCCCGACTCACTCGGACCGAAAACAAGTCAGCGAGTGCTTGCCACCCGTCACATAGGCGGAGAAATTGCCCGTTCAACGGGACTTGACCGACTTCGCCCTGTTGCCGTAATGCAGACAGGAGTAACGGGACAGACGGGCATTGAAACAGGCGAATACATTCTCAGCATTGTACGGCGGATAAGACCGACAGCCGTTGTCGCAATTGACGCACTCGCCTCACGCAGAACCGAAAGGCTCGGCTGCACACTTCAGATAAGCGACACGGGAATTTCGCCCGGTGCGGGAGTGGGCAACCACCGCACCAAAATCACAAAGGAAACAATCGGAGTTCCCGTCATTGCAATCGGAGTGCCGACAGTTGTTGACGCACAAACGCTTGCGGTAGACATTCTCGGCAATGACTGCAACCGCAAAACGCAGAAAATGCTTATGCCACAGGGCAGACAGCTTGTGGTCATTCCGAGAGAAATTGACCTGCTCACGGAAAGAGCCTCAAGACTCATAGCCTTTGCACTTAACGGAGCATTGCAAAATGAATTTGATTTGCCCGACCTCATCTCGTTGATGTAAATTCACACACATTTACGCATATTCACCCACGGCACGGCATATATTTAATGTAGAAACCGATAGCCAACATATGTACGGATTGCAGGTGATTTTGTGAAAAGTGAAGGAACATCAAAAAAGAAACTGAAGAAAGCCGTAAAAATAAGCACAGCCGTTGTACTATTGTCAACGGCTGTTTTAAGCGTTATATACAGACTGCCCCTCTGTTTTGATTCGCAGAATCCGGCGGCACTTGCCGCTGCCGCTTTTACTCTCACAAACGGAGAATACAAGCTTGAAAATTCAAAGGCGGAAAAGCCGACAGATTCCGACCAAAAGCCCACAGAATCAGCCGACACAGAACCCGTAGCCGAAAAAAATCACAAGCGTGACAAAAGCACCTACTACGACTCCTACGGCAACCATGACGGTGAAAACAAATACACCGTTGAGGAACGCACCATAGGCGGCACGGGAACCCATGTTGACAACTGCTTTGTCAAGAACAAAACGGGATTGTCGCTTGACTTTGACGGACTGCTCTCGGCAAAACTGCCGTTTTCAATTGACAAGGGCATAAACTCACCACAGGTTCTCATCTACCACACCCACACAAGTGAGGCATATCTTGACGAAGATGTTGACTTTTTCTATGACAGTTTTTATTCACGCACAAACAACAACGATTTCAATGTTGTTGCAGTCGGAGATGCACTCACCGAACAGCTCAACAAGCTTGGCATAAAGACGGTTCATGACACGACAATTCACGATGAATCCTACAACGGTTCGTATGACCGAAGTGTTGACACCGTTTATAAAAATCTTGAAAAATATCCCGACATCAAGGTTGTAATCGACCTTCACCGTGACGCAATCGGAACGGACGAAAACAAGGTTAAGCCCGTGTTTACATACAACGGCAAAAAGGGTGCGCAGATTATGATTCTTGCAGGTTGCGACACGGACGGCGAACGGGGTTTTGACTGCTGGGAAGAAAATCTGAACTTTGCCCTGAAAATTCAGGACAAAGCCGAAACCCTCTACCCCGATATGACCAGACCGCTGAATTTCGACTACTTTGCATACAACGAATATGTCTGCAACGGTTCGCTGTTGATAGAAGTCGGCACAGAGTCAAATTCCATTGACGAGGCAACCTATTCCGGCAGTCTGTTAGGCAACGCAATTGCCGATGTGCTGTTGCAACAGTAGCCCTGATAAATTTATATGTTTTATGTGCATGTTATGATGTGATGAAAGTTATGTATCATCCGTAGGGGCGGTCATTGGCCGCCCGCCTTGATGAATTTATATGTTTGTACACATAGCTTTTGATACGATAAAAGTAGTGTATAATCTGTAGGGGCGAACCGTGTTCGCCCGCTTGATAAAATTTTATGTTCACACACATATGTTTTGATATAACATAAATTGTGTATTCAATTTTGAACGCTTTGCGTTCAATCGTGTGCAATGCACACGAACGGGAGAACACGGTTCTCCCCTACAAGATAACAATTATTTTGCGACATTTATAAAATTACATCTATAAAATGTTTTGTGATATTACTGGCGGGCGGATAATATCCGCCCCTACAAAATTGTGAAAACAATTGCAATGCTATGCTCGGGCATAATATGTTTTTGACAATACAATCTATCTACACGAATTGGGTACGGCGGCTCGCCGTGCGGGCGGCCAATGACCGCCCCTACTGATTTGCGACATTTATAAAATTTGTTTTAACATATAATTTATGTCTTTACTTTGATTCAATATCCGACACAACAAAACATTTACCCTTTGCATCGTATCATCGGTGTGCCGCCTTCAAAAATTTTGAAACCGAATTTCTCATAGAACGGCACATTTTTCACATCTTCGGGCATAAGTTCAATGTACATAAAATCCTTGTACTTTTCTTTGACAAGCTCCACAAGCTTTCCGGCAATGCCTCTGCCCTGAAAATCGGGGCGGACAAGCAGATAGTGCAAATATGCAAGCATCTCGCCGTCATCAAGCACACGCACAAGGCCGACAAGCTCATCACCGCTCCATGCCGTGATTACGGTTGACGAATTGTTAAGCGCTCTGAAAAGCTTATCGGGATATTTTCCCGACACCCAGTTAACCGACAAAAACAGCCTTTCAACCTGCTCTTTTGTAAAAATTTTTTCTTCCGTATATTTTATCTCGCACATAATCTCACCTATTATAATCGCACTTCTGACATTGCAAAAGTGCATTTTCGTTATCCTCTTTATGGTATGCACCCGACCATTTGCATATACTTTGCAGAATCGGCACAACCGACTTGCCCTTTTCGGTAAGGCTGTATTCCACACGGGGCGGAATTTCGTCATAAGAATGTCGCTCAACAATATTGTCGGCAATCAGTTCCTTAAGCGTTGACGCAAGGACTGCATCGGTAATGTTGGTCATTTCTTTTCTGAGAACGCTGTAACGCAAGGTTTCCTTTGCGGCAAGCACACAGATTATGCGTGACTTCCACTTTCCGCCGAACACCTGCAATCCGTACTCAAGCGGACAGCGAATATCCTTTTCAAGTTTATGCTGATACATAAAATCAACTCCATATCATACTCACGGCACACCACAAAAGGAACAATGCCATAACCGTGTTGCACAATTTAAAATGTTCAAAGTAGAATTTCTGCAATTTTGCCCCTGCAACCGCCCATGAAAGCGTTGCCGTACAGCCGACAAAAATCACGAACAAGCCCATTAACAAAACAAAAATCCAACTGTTAAAATTCGGAACGATATACACCGACAAAAGCGTGGTGCAGTAAAAGTAAATTTTCACATTCACAAGCTGCATCAAAAATCCCGAAACAAATCCCGACTTTCCGCCCTGCGACTGAGAATCCTTTTTGCTCAAAAATATATGAACCGCAAGCCACACAAGGTAAGCCGCACCGACATATTTTACATAAACCATTGCCCCTTCAAGGACGGCATCAAGCAACAAAACCGCACCCGTGCATATGTACTGCACCACAAAGTAGCCTGCCCCGATTCCCACAAGCAGAAATCTGCTGTTTTTAAGTCCGCCTTTGAGCGTAGTATTAAGTGCCAAAATATTTCCGGGCCCGGGAGTAAACGAGCTTACAAGCATATACCCGAACATCGTCATAAAAATCGGCAAGGTCAAAGTCATCGCCTCACTTCAAACACAAGTAATCTTTTCTACCGCCTAAAGTAAAGCGGTCATCTGCACTAAATTATACGGGATACACTCTGCAATAGCAAGTCACTATTAAATTTATTAGTAACTAATAATTTGACTGATATCTTACATTTTGCGAGCGACAGGCATACAATCAAGTTAAGCCGAAAGGCAAAAAATTAAACGGAGGTCTTACAAATGAAAGTAAGCGCATATTTACAGATTACAATGAAAATCAGCAACGAAAACCGCCCTGCCGCCGCAAAGGTTTACACAGACTATCGCAAGCCGTTTCTTGACACAATCGAGGGCGCATTGACAAAAGATTTGCTCATTCGTGACGAAGATGTACAGGTTCTCCACGGTTTT
>CACXYD010000030.1 GCA_902771755.1 uncultured Ruminococcus sp.
AAAAAGAAAGAGGCAAAAAGTAAGGCCGATGTGAGCAATACAGTCACACTCGATACTATTTCTTCAATTCTTACTGCACAGAACTTTTCAATGCCGGCAGGTTATGTTACCGATGACGACAACAACAAATTCATGGTTCGTGTCGGCGACAAGGTGAATGATGAAAAAGAGATGAAGTCGCTTGTGCTTTTTGACACGGGCATTGACGGAATCGGAGTTATTCATCTTGAAGATGTTGCGGATGTTTTTGTTGCCGATAATTCTGACGAAACCTTTGCGAGAATCAACGGCAACCCCGGTATTGTATTGAGCTTTTCAAAGTCAAGCAATACAGCATCTTCTACCGTTTGCGAAAACATTAACGCAAAGCTTGAATCTCTTTCAAAAGAGGTTGACGGACTTCACTTTACAAACCTTTATAATGAAGGCGACTACATTAACCTTGTAATCAACAGCGTATTGCAGAACCTTCTTATGGGTGCGGTTCTCGCAATTATCATACTTTTCCTATTCCTCAGAGATATCAAACCGACACTCATTGTTGCATGCTCAATTCCGATAAGCGTTGTATTCGCAATTGTCCTTATGTATTTCAGCGGTGTAACACTCAATATGATTTCGCTGTCGGGACTTGCCATAGGTGTCGGAATGCTTGTTGACAACTCGGTTGTTGTTATCGAGAATATCTACCGACTGAGAAGTATGGGTGTTTCACCAATTAAGGCGGCACTTAACGGTGCAAGACAGGTTGCAGGCGCAATTACAGCGTCAACGCTCACAACAGTATGCGTGTTCCTGCCGATTGTATTTGTTGAAGGCATCACCCGTCAGCTGTTTGTTGACCTTGCACTCACGGTTACATATTCACTTCTTGCAAGCCTTATTGTTGCACTCACACTTGTTCCCACTATGGGACAGAGAATGCTCCGCAAGATGAAACCTAATTCCGCTCCAAAGGACGGAAAAATCAAGAAGGCATACGAACGCTCACTTCGTTTCGTGTTAAAGCACAAAGTTCCCGCAATTCTCGTTGCAGTTGCACTTCTCTTTACAAGTGCAGGTCTTTGTCTGCTGAGAGGTTTCAGCTTTATGCCAGATATGAGCAGTACACAGGTTCAGGTAACATTGAAACTTGACGATAACGCAACCTTTGAAGAAACAGTTAAAGAGGGCGAAAAGTTCAACGATTTGCTTTCAAAGTATAATCAGTTTGAAACCGTAGGCGTTATGGCGGGCAACTCGTCAAGCCTTATGGGACTTACGGGCGGTTCGTCATCAAACGATGCCGGTTCACTTATGGCATATGCCGTTCTCAAGGATGACTGCACAAAACAGAGCGGTGAGATTTCAAAGAAGATTGAAAAGGAACTTGAAAGCTTTGACGGTGAGGCTACCGTAAGCGGTGGCACTACAAGCTCAATGTCAAGCCTTATGGGTGACGGTTCTGTTCAGATTACACTCTACGGTGATGACCTTGACACACTCAAAAATACTGCCGAAGATATCGGCAAGACACTTGAAAAGGTTAAGGGTGTTGCATCGGTTGACAACGGTGTAGGCGCTACTTCTCCCGAAATCAAGGTTACTGTTGACAAGTCAAAAGCCGCTGAAAAGGGACTTACCGTTGCACAGGTTTATCAGCAGGTTGCCGCTGCAATTTCAACAGAAAAAACCGCTACCACTCTTACGAATGATAACGGCAATGATATGAATGTTGTGGTTGTAAAGGATGACAGCGAAACAGTTACTCCGAAAAATCTCCGTGACCTTGACATTACCTACAAGGATTCAAGCGGTAACGAAAAGACAGTTAAACTCTCCTCTGTTTCGGATATTTCAAAGTCAGAAACTATGGATAAAATCAGCCGTGAAAATCAAAAGCGTTATCTTAAAATCAGCGCCGAAGTCAAGGACGGCTACACTCTTACATCTGTTTCAAACAATGTAAAATCCGCAATGAACGATTACAAGCTCCCGAATAGCTGTTCAATCGACTATGCAGGTACAGACCAGATGACAATGGAGGCAGTTTCACAGCTTATGCTTATGCTCCTTCTCGGCATTATTCTTATCTACCTCATTATGGTTGCACAGTTCCAGAGCCTTAAATCACCGTTCATTATTATGTTTACAATTCCGCTTGCATTTACCGGCGGTTTCCTCGCACTTTTAATCACGGGATTTGACATCAGCGTTGTATCGCTTGTCGGTTTCGTAATGCTCTGCGGTATCATTGTAAACAACGGTATCGTACTTGTTGACTACATCAACAGACTTCGTATGGACGGCAAGGAGAGAATTGAGTCAATTGTTGAGGCAGGCAAAACCCGTATGCGTCCTATCCTCATAACAGCACTCACAACAGTTCTCGGTCTTGTTGTTATGGCACTCGGCATAGGCACAGGCGCAGAAATGATGCAACCTATCGCAATTGTCTGCATCGGCGGTCTGCTCTATGCAACATTTATGACACTTTACATTGTTCCCGTTATTTACGATTTGTTCAATAAAAAGGAACTCAAAAAAGTAAGTGACGAAGATCTTGAATTTATTTATGAATAAATCATATTAATAAAACACACCCCCGACTAAACCGTTTGGCACAGTCGGGGGTGTTGTTATTTTATCAAGTTAGTCTTTAATAATATCGGCACATTGACCGTTTGTAAGGCGGATTAAATCTTCGGGTTTTAGGTCAATTTGATAACCGATTTTTCCTGCGCTGACAATAATTTTCGGTATCGACTCGGCTGTAATGTGGAAAGTTGTCTTGAACTGCTTTTTCATTCCGAGAGGTGAACAGCCCCCACGCACATAACCCGTGACCTTTGTAATGTCCTTTACGGGAATCATTTCAACCGACTTTTCCCCCACACTCTTGGCACACTTTTTAAGGTCAAGCTCGTGGTCAACAGGAACTACGAAAACATAATAATCTCTGCCCGTACCCTTTGTTACAAGGGTTTTGAACACATAATCGGGATTCTGATTCATAAGCGTTGCCACCGTTACACCGTCAACAGCATCCTTGCCGTGGGGATATTCATGGTGGGTATATTCAACCTTTTCCTTGTCTAAAATTCTCATTACATTTGTCTTGATTTCTTTCATAAATACACAATCCTCCATGCATATTACCGTCTTGTTATTACCCTCACATAATACAACTTTTCGCATCAGATTTCAACCTTGATTTATTTGCAATTTTATTAAAATAATGTTAGAATAAATTTATGAAGGTTATTTGAGGTGGAAGATTTCGTCCCCGTCCACATGCCGATGGCTTGACAAAGGGAAACCTTGAGAGATGCAGGAGAATGGGACGCCTGCCGAATAACCGTAGCTTTGAAAGCCGCTCCGAATTTTACGGGACGGCTTTCTTCTGTTTTACAGACTAAAATATCGCTGTTTTACCAACAACACGCAAGTTAATAAGCAAGTCAGTAAGCAAGATAGTAAGTAAGATAATAAGCAAGTTATTGATAAATTCAATTGAATTTGGTATAATTAAAAACAGAATAAGTGCAAGGAATGGTTAATATGTCAGACTACACACCGCCGTTTTCAATATCAAATAAAATGCTCGGATTTGTATCTTCAATTTCTGAGAAGATAGGTAAAATCAGCAATTATAATGATTTTGAATCAAAACCTCAGTTAAGAAAAAGCAATAGAATCAAATCCATTTATTCTTCGCTTGCCATTGAGGCTAACTCGCTTTCAATTTCAGAAGTGCGTGATGTAATCAACGGTCACATTGTTTTAGGTCCGCAAAGAGAAATTCAGGAAGTCAAAAACGCATATGATGCCTATGACAACCTCAATAATATAAATCCTTATTCGATAACAGAGTTAAAAAAATACCACGGCATTATGACCTATGCCCTTGTCAATGAATCGGGAAAATTCAGAAACGGTGAAGAAGGTGTGTTTGACGGCGACAAATGCATTTTTATGGCACCGCCCGCACATTTTGTGCCTACTTTGATAGATGATTTGTTTAAATGGATGAACAGTGAAAGGAATAATGTTCACCCACTGATTTTGTCGTCTGTTTTTCATTATGAATTTGTTTTTATACATCCGTTTTCTGACGGAAACGGTCGCATGGCAAGGCTTTGGCAAACTGCAATTTTGACAAAATGGAAACCTATTTTTCAATATATTCCTATTGAAAGTCAAATTCAAAAATATCAGGACAGATATTACAAGTCAATTTCAAAATGTCATGTTGAGGGTAACTCAAATATTTTTATAGAATTCATGCTTGAAATGATTGACGAAATTCTTACCGAAATCGTTTCACAAGCAAAGTCTGATATTCCGCAGATGAATGATTATGTAAAAAAGTTGCTTGATGTTATGGAATTTGATGTTCCCTATAATACTGCAGAACTTTTAGATAAGTTGAATTTAAAATCAAGGGAAACTTTCAGAAAAAATTATCTTAATCCCGCACTCAAAATGAATCTGATTGATATGACTGTCCCCGATAAGCCGACAAGCCGAAATCAGCGTTATATAAAAAAATAATTTTCAAAACCTTTAAACACCGTATTATGCGGTGTTTTTTCTTTTATCGCAAATTAATACTATAGAATCACCCACAAATGCGGTCACAGGGATGAAAATGATAAAAAATTGGGCAAACTTTAATGTATGTTGATTGCTTTTTTAAAATAATTGTGCTACAATTTAGGAATAGAATAAACAAAATCGTGTATTCTTCAAAAATATTTTTATGCAATTTTTAGTAAAGGAGGATAACAATGGCAAAAGATATGCTGGATGCCATTTACAATGCCGAAGAAGATTGCAGACAGCGTGAGGCAAATGCAAGAGCAGAGTCAGCAGAAAAGGTTGAACAGACAAAGGCAGATGCCAAACAGGTGGTGCTTTCGGCAAAGGAAAAGGCACAGAAAGATGCCGACATGCTTTTTGAAAAGACTATGAAAGAGAGCAAAAAAGAGCTTGAGCAAGCCTTTGAAAAGGCAAATCTCGAGTGCGACATACTCTCTCAGACTGCAGACAAAAACCGCAAGCGTGTTATTGACGGGGCGATACAAAGGCTCTCTCTTTAACACAGTTGCAATGAAAGAAGCGTGGTGATAGAAATTGGCAAAACTTAAAATGAAGTCGGTTCAAATTATTGCCCTAAGACAGGACAGAAAGCGACTTCTTGAACATTTGCAGGATTCAGGTTTGGTTCAGATTGAAAAGACCGAAACTTGCAAAAAGGGTTTCGGCAAGATTGATATGACCTCACAAATTCAGATTTTCGAGAGAAATGTTACTCTCAGCGAAAATGCTCTGAAAATTCTCGACAGCAACTCTCCCGAAAAGAAAAGTATGCTCTCCGCATTTTGCGGACGGCGAGAGATTGATCCCGATGAAATCGGAGTTATCGCATCAAACGCAGGCGAAGTTATTGATGTGTGCAACAGAATTTGTGAACTTAACAAACAGATTGCCGACAATGCGGCGGAACGGATTCGCATAAAAACCGCTCTTGCACAGCTTGAGCCGTGGAAGAATCTTGACATTCCGCTCAATGCAAAGGACACAAAAACAACGGCTGTTTTCATAGGCTCAATTCAAAAGGAATACAACGAAGTGTCACTCTCGGAGGCACTTGCCGAGGTTTCTCCGAAACTTGAGTTTGAGTTTGAAATTCAGTTTGCAGGCGAAGGTCTTACCTGTATTGTACTTTTTGCACCGATTGCTCAAAAGGAGCTTGCAGAAAATGCTCTGCGTGACATCGGATTTGCAAAGCCTGTTACAAATTCAAGCCTTCCACCTTTGGCAGAATCACAAAAGCTTGTTGAAAGAAGTCACAAGCTTGAAGATGACACGGAAAATGCCAAAAAAGAAATCATTTCTTTTGCAGACAGACGAAAAGATATTAAAGACACACAGGATTATTTCAGAATCAGAGCTGACAAGTACAGCGTAATCGGTGAACTTCAACATTCACGAAATGTTTTCGTCATTTCGGGTTACATTCCCGAAGAAGATTGCGAAAAGCTTGAAAGGCTTTGCGAAAGAGTTTCTGTATGCTATGTTGAATTCGGCGATGTTGACGAGGAAAAAGCTCCTGTAAAGCTAAAGAATAGTCGATTTGCAACACCGGCAGAGAGCATTGTAAATATGTACTCTCCCCCGTCACATGACGACATTGATCCGACACCGTTGCTTGCGTTCTTCTTCTACTTCTTCTTCGGAATGATGTTCTCGGACGCAGGATACGGACTGTTAATGGTAATCGGAACAGGACTTGCAATAAAATTGTTCAAGCCTGACAAGGAAATGCGAAACACCTTGAAACTTTTCCAATACTGCGGTGTTTCAACATTTTTCTGGGGACTTGTTTTTGCAAGTTTCTTCGGAGATGCTCCCGCAACCCTCTACAACTACTTTACGGGTGCAAGCATTACGATGAAACAAATCTTCCCGTGGCCGACAATTGATCCGCAAAAGGACGCACTTATGCTGATGATTATTTCAATAGCATTCGGTCTTGTACACATTCTTGTCGGTATGGGCTGCAAATTCTATGTTTGCCTCAAGCACAAGGATTACGGCGGAGCGTTCTTTGACACGGGACTTTGGATGCTTATGCTAATTGGATTTGCTGTTTTGGCGGCAGGTATGGCATTCGGTCAGACGCTCATCTATGTCGGAGCAGGCATTGCAATTTTCTGCGCAATCGGTCTTGTTCTCACACAGGGCAGAAATAAAAAGGGATTCGGCAAAGTCATCGGCGGACTTGCCTCTCTCTATGACATCACAGGTTACATCAGTGACCTTTTGAGCTATTCAAGACTTCTTGCTCTCGGACTTACAACGGGAGTTATGGCTCAGGTGTTCAATATGCTTTCAACCATGTTCGGCAAGAGCTGGTTCGGAATTATCTTACTCATTATCGTGTTCATCATCGGACACGCAATCAATATCGGACTCAACGCACTCGGTTCATATGTTCACACAATGCGACTTCAGTATGTTGAAATGTTCGGAAAATTCTATGAGGGCGGCGGCAAACAGTTCAAGCCGTTCAAACTCAACAGCAAATATATTAAAATTCAGGAGGATAAATCAAAATGAATGGAATATTTTTCGCACTTTTAGGCGCATCAATAGCAACAGCACTTGCAGGCGTAGGTTCTGCTCGAGGTGTAGGTTCTGCCGCACAGGCAGCTATGGGAGTTCTTTCAGAGGACTCATCAAAATTCGGTAAAATGCTCGTTCTCACACTTCTTCCGGGTACTCAGGGACTTTACGGATTTATCGTAGGCTTCCTTATTCTCGTAAGCGGTGGTGTTCTCGGCGGCACAGCTCCTACAATCGGACAGGGACTTGCATACTTTGCAGCATCACTCGCTATCGGTATCGGCGGTATGATTTCAGGTTTTGCACAGGGCAAGGCAGCCGTTTCAGGTATTGCACTCAGCGCAAAGGACGATTCAAACTTCTCAAAGGCTATGGTTTCCGTAACTCTCGTTGAGATTTACGCTCTCCTTTCATTCATCGTTTCACTTCTCGTTGTTATCACAGTTCCAAGCCTTAACATCTGATAACCGACTACGAAAAATTACGAAAGAAAGGTGGAATCACTTTGAGCAGCGGTGATAAAATTTTAAATCGCATAAGTCTTGACTGTGACGAAAGAATCAGCCAAATAGGTGCTGAAACCGATGAAAAATGCGCACAGATTATGGCACAGGCAAAGCTTGATGCCGACAAGATTTCTGCCGAAATTGCCGACAAGGCACAGTCAAAGGTCAAGCAGATGCAAGCGGCATCAAAGAGCCGTTGTGACCTTGAAACACGCAATGCTTTTCTAAAGAGAAGGCGTGAAGAAATTGACAAGACATACAGTGAAATTCTTAATAAAATGGAAAATCTTCCCGATGAAGATTACTTTGAACTGATTTACACATTTGCAAAAAAGCTTAGCGGAATGAGCGGTGTTGTGCTTTTGAACAAAAAGGATATGAACCGACTTCCGAAAGATTTTCTTGCAAAGCTTGAAAAATGCGGTGTAAAAGCAGAGCTTTCAAAAGCACCGTGTGACATTGAAAGCGGATTTATTCTTAAATGCGGTGACATTGAAGAAAACATGGACTTCTCGGCAATCTTATCCGAAAAGCGTGACATTATCGAGGATTTTATAAATCAGGAACTTTTTAAGGCATAAGGAGGAATATGATGGCATTATCTTATGAATTTTCCATCGGCTCCGTCCGTGCTAAAGAAAAAAATCTGTTTTCAAACAGCGACATTGAGCATATGCTCGGTTGTGAAAATGTGAACGAACTTTGCAGATACCTTTCCGACAAAGGTTACGGTGAGGGTGATGACATTGAAGATATTCTGAAATCACACAGCGAAAATGTGTGGGATTATCTCAAAAGAACCGCTCCCGATTTTGCAATATTCACACCGTTCTTTTATCTTAACGACCTTCACAACATTAAAGCTGTTTTAAAGGGAACGCTTTCAGACAGACCATATTCACAGCTTTTGGTAAAGCCGTGTACTTTCTCTGAGGAAACGCTTAAACAGGCGGTTGAGAACAGAAAGTTTTCACTTTTGGGCGAAGAACTTTCTGAGCCTTGCGACAAGGCATATGAAATTCTTGCCCACACAGGTGACGCAAGACTCAGCGATGCGGTTCTTGACAAGGCTTTTATGAAGCTTGTTCTGAAAATATCCGAAAAATCCGACAGCGAATTTATGTCAGAATATTTCAAGACTACAGTATTTTATAATAATGTAAAGACAGCCATAAGAGGCGCAAAAGCCGATTGCGACAAGGATTTTCTTGAAAATGCAATCTGCGATGTGCAGGACTTCCCCCGTTCAAGGGTTATTGAGGCAAGCGTAAAAGGACTTGAACCAACGCTTGATGTGCTGTCAAAAATCTCGGCATACGGCTGTAACAAGGCTGTTGAGGAGTACAAGGTTTCTCCGTCGGCATTTGAAAGATTTGTTGACAACAAACTTATGAGCCTTGCAAAAGAAAAATGTAAAAGAAGCGGTGACGGTGCAGACCCGATTACGGGCTATCTGATTGCAAGTGAAACAGAGAAAAAAGTTATTCACATTATTGCAAGCGGAATCCGCACCAAAACAAATTATGAAACCGTAAAAGAAAGGTTGCGTGAAGTTTATGGCTAAAAATATTGCCGTTATCGGCGACAGCGAAAGCATAAAAGGCTTTGCGGCAATCGGCATGGACATTTATCCGTGTGATGACAACGAAAACGCACCGCATCTTTTCAGAAAGATTGCTGACGGTGACAACTATGCGGTAATTTTTATTACCGAGGAAATGTTCGGACTTGTTGAAAAAGAGCGAAAAAGATATGAAGAAAGACTCATTCCTGCCGTTATTCCTATCCCCGGTGTTAAAGGAAATACGAGAATCGGCACAAAAAGACTGTCGTCATTTGTTGAAAAGGCAGTCGGTTCGGACATTATCTTCAATGATTGAGGTGTAAGAATTTGAAATCTGGAATTATAACTAAGGTAGCAGGCCCTCTGGTAATTGCCGAGGGTATGCGTGATGCCGATATGTTTGATGTTGTGCGTGTAAGCAGTCAGCGACTTATCGGTGAAATAATCGAGATGCACGGTGACAGGGCATCAATTCAGGTATATGAAGAAACTTCGGGACTCGGACCGGGTGAAGTTGTTGAATCAACAGGCGCTCCGCTTTCCGTTGAACTCGGTCCCGGACTTATCGGTTCAATTTATGACGGTATTCAGCGACCGCTTAACGAAATTATGAAGGTTGCAGGCACAAACCTCAAGAGAGGTGTTGATGTTCCGTCACTTGACCACAAAAAGAAGTGGCACTTTACTCCCCTTGTTAAAAAAGGTGACACAGTTGTAGCAGGCGACACACTCGGTACTGTTCAGGAAACACACGCTGTTCTCCATAAGATTCTTGTTCCGAACAAAACAGGCGGTGTTGTTGAAAGCATCAGCGAGGGCGATTTTACAATTGACGAAACAGTTGCCGTTCTCAAAACAGACAAGGGCAATGTTGAGGTTAATATGTGCACAAAATGGCCTGTTCGTGTGGGCAGACCGTACAAGAGAAAGCTCTCCCCTGACATTCTTCTTACCACAGGTCAAAGACCTATAGACACACTCTTTCCGCTTGCAAAGGGCGGCGTAGCCGCAGTACCCGGACCGTTCGGTTCAGGTAAAACTGTTGTTCAGCATCAGCTTGCAAAGTGGGCAGCTGCCGATATTATCGTATATATCGGTTGCGGTGAGCGTGGTAACGAAATGACCGATGTTCTTAACGAGTTCCCCGAACTTAAAGATCCACGCACAGGCAACTCCCTTATGGAGAGAACCGTGCTTATTGCAAACACATCCGATATGCCTGTTGCCGCTCGTGAGGCATCTATCTACACAGGCATCACAATTGCAGAATATTTCCGTGATATGGGTTACACGGTTGCACTTATGGCTGACTCAACATCCCGTTGGGCAGAGGCTCTCCGTGAAATGTCGGGCCGTCTTGAAGAAATGCCGGGTGAAGAAGGTTATCCAGCATACCTCGGCAGCCGACTTGCACAGTTCTATGAAAGAGCAGGCCGTGTTATCGTAAACGGCAGCGAGGACACAGAGGGCGCACTCTCCGTTATCGGCGCTGTATCACCTCCGGGCGGTGATATCTCGGAGCCTGTATCACAGGCAACACTCAGAATCGTTAAGGTATTCTGGGGACTTGACGCAAACCTTGCTTACAAGCGACACTTCCCGGCAATCAACTGGCTGACAAGTTATTCGCTTTATACAGATCAGCTTGCAGATTGGTTTTCAAAGAATGCCGCTCCCGACTTTATGGAGCTTCGTGGCAGACTTATGTCGCTGTTACAGGAAGAAAGCGAACTTCAGGAAATTGTAAACCTTGTCGGTATGGACGCACTTTCCGCACCCGACAGACTTAAACTTGAAACCTCCCGTTCAATCCGTGAGGACTACCTGCACCAAAACGCATTTGATCCGACAGACACATACACATCTCTCGGCAAACAGGTGCTTATGATGAGAGCAATTCTTGCTTACTATGACAAGGCAAAAGAGGCTCTTGCAAACGGTGCAGACATTGAAATGCTTGTTAATCTTCCTGTTCGTGAACGCATAGGAAGATATAAATACGAACCCGAAGATAAGGTTCAGGACGAGTTTGAGTCAATCAAGGCTCAGCTTGATTCGGAAATTAAGGATGTACTTGAAAGGAGTGAGGACTGATGCCAAAGGAATACCGCACAATACGAGAGGTTGCAGGTCCTCTTATGATGGTAAGTGATGTTGAGGGCGTAACATATGACGAACTCGGCGAAATTGAACTTCCGAACGGTGAAACCCGCCGTTGCAAGGTTCTTGAGGTTGACGGCTCAAACGCACTTGTTCAGCTTTTTGAATCAGCCGCAGGCATCAACCTTGCAAATTCAAAGGTAAGATTTTTAGGTCGTTCAATGGAACTTCCCGTATCTCCCGATATGCTTTCAAGAGTATTTGACGGTCTTGGAAATCCGATTGACGGCGGTCCTGCTCTTATCCCCGAAAAAAGACTTGACATCAACGGCACACCTATGAACCCTGCCGCAAGAAACTATCCGCAGGAGTTTATTCAGACAGGTATTTCCGCAATTGACGGACTTAACACACTTGTAAGAGGACAGAAGTTGCCTATCTTCTCGGCATCAGGTCTGCCCCATGCACAGCTTGCCGCTCAGATTGCAAGACAGGCGGCTGTTAGAGGCAAGGACGAGCAGTTTGCCGTTGTATTTGCCGCAATGGGTATTACATTTGAAGAATCCGATTACTTTGTTCAGTCATTTAAAGAAACAGGCGCTATCGACAGAACCGTAATGTTTGTAAACCTTGCAAACGATCCTGCCATTGAGCGTATTGCAACTCCGAAAATGGCACTCACAGCGGCTGAATATCTTGCATTTGACAGGGGAATGCATGTTCTCGTTATTATGACCGACATCACAAACTATGCCGATGCACTCCGTGAAGTTTCTGCCGCAAGAAAAGAAGTTCCGGGCAGACGAGGATACCCCGGTTATATGTACACAGACCTTGCAACATTGTATGAAAGAGCCGGCAGACTTAAAGGCAAAGAGGGTTCAATCACTCTTATTCCGATTCTTACAATGCCTGAGGACGACAAGACTCACCCGATTCCTGACCTTACAGGCTACATTACAGAAGGTCAGATTATTCTCTCCCGTGAACTTTACAGAAAGGGAATTACTCCGCCGATTGATGTTCTTCCGTCACTTTCAAGACTTAAAGACAAGGGTATCGGTCCTGACAGAACCCGTAAGGACCATGCCGCAACCATGAACCAGCTTTTTGCCGCTTATGCAAGAGGTAAAGACGCAAGAGAACTTATGGTAATTCTCGGTGAGGCGGCTCTTACCGATATGGATAAAAAGTACGCTGAATTTGCCGAAGCATTTGAGCGTGAGTATGTTTCACAGGGTTATGACGCAAACCGTTCGATTGAGGAAACACTTGACATCGGTTGGAAACTTTTGCATATTCTTCCCCGAAGTGAACTTAAACGAATTAAGGACGATATGCTTGACGAGTTTTACGGTAAAGAATAATCGCATTGAAGGTGTTTTGCGCCGATTTCTTGACCTTGTAAGAGAAAACAAGGAACTTCGTGAGAAGATTGAAAGAGAGCTTGTAGAGTGCAACAACCACTTTGTGAACGCAAGTGCGGTTATGTCAAAAGAGGCTTTGGATGCCTCTTTGATGTCACCAAAGCAGAGAATTGACCTTGAAATTTCTTCAAAGAATGTTATGAGCGTTGATATTCCGCAGTTTTCATCAAGCACACGAACAAGCAACGAGGGCGATATTTTCCCCTACGGTTTTGCGTTTACTTCATTTGAACTTGACGATGCGGTTATGTCGCTCAACGAGCTTTTGCCCGACCTGATAAGACTTGCGGAAATTGAAAAAAGCTGTGAGCTTATGTCGGCAGAAATTGAAAAAACACGCCGCCGTGTTAATTCACTTGAGCATGTCATGATTCCGAGATATCAGGAAACAATCAAGTATATCTCGATGAAACTTGAAGAAAATGACCGCAGCAGTCGTACAAGGCTGATGAAGGTTAAGGATATGCTGCTTGACAAGGCACATCATTATTCGGAACACTATAATTAACTACACAACAAAACAGGGACAGCACTTATAAATTGTGCTGTCCCGTTTTTTATTTTCTTCTTTTTTGAACTATTTTACTTTCAAAATCATTTTTATATGATAGATTTGAAATAAAGAAATAACTTGGATGCTTAACGCAAATTGACTCGTAATTTACATTATTGTTAAAAATATTATTAAGGATTTCATTAACATCATTTCCACAACAAACAATTAAATCAGGAGAAAGTATGTCAATCTCTCTTTTTATCAATTTTCTTCTTTCTTCATTTGCACAATAATTTTCCAAATCTTTATAGTTACATCGAGAAGTACCTGCTGTTTTCTTTAAATTCATATACGAAATTTTTCGTAATACCTCATAACCTAAATCAGTTTTATAATAACAATTTGACATCATTACTATCCTGTTAGAAAAAAGACTTTTCTTTTGTGATTTATCAGTTAAAAAGTTTTTTATCCAAAAAATATCACTGTTATACACTCCGCCTGCATTAGGTTCTTTGGCTATAAAAAGTAATTTAGGATTATTTTTGCCGTATTCATCTGAACATATAATACCATCTTTGCTAAATGCAAAATGTAAGTCCGAACCAAACTCCTGACTGTCTATCTTTTTCCACTTTTCAAATAACTTATCAAGCAAATTTAACGGATTTTCAAGCATACCAAAAGCACCAAACCCTTAAATCTTAAAATTTTTCATTTCTGTTTTGATGAAGTGCGACATAATTTTTCCGAGGTATTTTTTCATCATTTTGTTATAGCTTTCGGGGTTGATTTCACCGCCGTATGTCATAACATCAAATGTTATTTTTGCCTCAACAATCTTTGCATTCTGTCGTGAAAATCCGCAACGCTGATAGAACTTGTAACGGCTCATTCGCTGTTTTTTGTTCGGAGCATTTTCTTCTTCAATCTGTTCAATTGCAAGAAAAATCTTTTTACCCTTATACAAATTTTTAAATTCATTAAGCACGGTGACTCCGATTCCGTGTCCCCTCTCCTTTTCGGAAATCGCATAGTAGAACACATAAACAACCTTGCCGTCCGTGATTGCATAGATAAGTCCAATCCACTTTTCATCGTCATAAATTGCGTAGAAGTCTGCGCAGTCATTCTTTGATTTTTTCATCAAAAGCCAAAACGGCGCTCTTTCAACAGCCGGAAATGCGGAAAAATATAATTCTTTTACAGATTTATAATCAACAAGTTGTTTTGTAACTTTCTTAAAGCAAATCATAAAAATCCCTTTCGTTACTGTAATCACAAGGAATATTGTACCACAATAAAGATTAATTTGCCACAGCAGTTTTTTGCTTTGAAAGTTTTCTGATTTTTACATAATAAACCGCAATCATAAGGAGCATACTTCCCGTCCAAGCGGCAGGGCCTGCAACACAGATTGATGCGTAGCCGATTACAGAGCTTAAAATGACGGGCGTCATAATTCGCATAACCACTTCGATAAGCGAACCAATCATCGGCACAATACCGTTTTTAAGTCCCTGAATTGTTCCACGATAGATGAACAGCATTGCAAGCGACCACTCAAACGGGCAGTTCCAGAAGATAAACTGAACGGAATAATCAATAGTCTGCTGTGAACTTCCGCTTGTGAAAATTCCTGTTATCGGCTGGGCAAAAATCATTGAAACCGCACCGATTACAATTGAATATGCAATGCAAATCAACAGGCAAAAATTGACGCCTTTTTTGATTCTGTCATATCTTCCTGCGCCCTCGTTCTGACCTGCAAATGTTGCGATAACCGTACTCATTGAGTTCATCGGATTCTGGATGAGAAGCTGAACACGGTTGCCGATTGTGTAGGCGGCAACGGCATATGAACCGAACTGATTTACGAAATACTGCAGAACCATCATTCCGATTGAAATTACGGAGTTTTGAAGTCCCATTGGGAAACCGACTTTGAGTTCATCCCGTACAGTTGAAGTCACATTTTTAAAGCTGTTTCTGTTCGGCAAAAGCATTTTCACCTTAAAGAAAATGTACACGCAACAGAGAACTGCCGACACAAGCTGTGAGATTACCGTTGCAATTGCCGCACCCGAAACATCCCACCTGAACACTACGATAAACAACAGGTCAAGTCCGACATTCATTACGGATGAAAAGAGAAGTAAATAAAGCGGAGTTTTGCTGTCACCAACCGAACGCAAGAGAGATGCCGTAAGGTTATAGAGCATTGTGGCAGGGATTCCGAGGTAAATTATTGTAAGATATCTGCTTGCGTACTCGAATGTGTCCGAGGTTGTTCCGA
>CACXYD010000031.1 GCA_902771755.1 uncultured Ruminococcus sp.
GCTTCCCGATTCGGCAAGGGCATAGTTACCGCCTGTTTTTTTTTTTTTTTTATAGAATCCGTTTGCGAATGTACCCTTAACAACAGTCTTAGAAGAACCGTCATTGATTCTGAATACAGAAAGTTTTGATGTGTCATAACCTGCAGGAGCAGGGATACTGATTGAAACAGTGCCGTTAGGAGTTACCTCGTTGCCGTCTTTGTCAAGGAACTTAACATTGTAAAGTTTGAACTTTTTGCCTGTGTTCTCAAGAGCCTTAGCGGCATTAGTGTAGTCTGTACCCTCGGTAATCTCGGTAACAACAACCTGAACGCCCTCATCAAACACGCCCTTGTCAGCACTAACCTTAACACCTGTCTTGGAATCTGTGTAGTCTAATGCAGGTGACTGCTCCTCAGGCTTATCGGGAACGATTTCGCCGTTATCAGCCTTTAAAGTTGTCCAGTCAAGTTGCATAAGAACGGGCTGTGTACCTGTTTCGTCAGCGATTGATTCCATAATCGGAACAAATACCTGAAGCGGAACATATTTTTCGCTTGCCTTATCAACAAGTTTAATTCTTACTAGTTCGGGATAGAGGTTATCGGCATTGTTGTACTGGTCGATAATATCGTTGCCGTCGCTGTCTTTCTGAGTTGTAAGAACTTCGGCAGGAACTAAGTTACCCTCAGGAACGCCGTAACCGTTGTATGTATATCCTGTGTCAAAGTAAGAGAGGTTGAGCAAGTAACCGAACTTGTTGTAAATTGACATACCCTTAAACTGCATTGTAAGGTAATATTCGCCGTCTTTTACTTCAAGCCATACATCGTGCTTGATTGCGTTGTTAGACATTGAGAAGCTCTCTCTGTCTGTTTTAATCATCTGAGCATAAAGTGTGTACTTGCCGTCAGGAAGATTGTTGATATCAACCTTTGTATCTTCTTTCTTTTTAAGTGAGTCAATGGCTGACTGTAACTCTGCTACTGCATTGTCAACTTCTTCCTGAGTTGCCTTGCTGTTTGCAAGAACTACCTTTGCATTTGCAAGGGCATTTTTCATTGTTGTGTAAGTTGAAGTTGTGTAATCATCTTCGTTGAAGTTATCTGCCTGTGCAACGAGTTTTTCAAGTTCTGTTGTGTCGGCAGGTGTGAAGTTTGGAATTTCTTCGGGGTCGGGGTCGGGAGTTTCGTCAGAAATCTTTACGGCATCATCATAGTAGATTGTAAAGATAGCGTCACGAGTTGCGTCACCGTTGTCACCCATAATTGCATCCATTGCAGATACTCTGAACTTTGTCATAAACTGTACATCGTCAGTCGGCAAAATCATATAACCTGTCTTTGGATAGTAGTTGTTTGTACCTTCATTGAGTGCGTCTGTATAATATGAGCCGTCTTCGTTCTTATAGTAAGATGTGTAAGTCAACTCTTTATACTCGCCGTCTTTTTCCTGTTCCCACATCTGAATGAGGTAACCCTGCATATCTCCGATATCAACAGGCTTGTACTCAAGTTCAAGTCTTTTTACACCGTTCTTAACAACGAGTGTTGCATAGTCGCCAAGGCACTGTGCTGACATTGAAGCTTGGTCAGGATGTGTTTCATTGAAAGTTGTAATCGGAACACGGTATGTACCGTCTGAAAGTGATGAACCGTCTGAATTAGACATCTTCTCATCATAAATGCACCAGTTACCGTCAAAATAGTCATAGTCAAGAGATAATGCGTAACCGTCACTGTTTACTGCGATATTGTCATTAAACCAACCAAAAGCAAAATATTTATAATCTGCTAAATATTTATTAAGGAATAAACGAATTGTACCATCATTCAAACCGTCAACTTTTGGAACTTCAATTGAAACATTTCCGCCAAAGTCTGTAACTTCATTTCCGCCGTCTGTAACATTGAAGTTGAAGAAATACATCTTATTGTACTTTGGCAACTTGCTCATAGCATTTGCCCAAGCATCTTTATCTGTGTCTGTGCTTCCTGTGTCTTTTACAAGACTTACATTGAGTTTAGCATTTTCAGAAATAAACTTTAAAGTTGAATAAAGTTTAATGCCTGTTGCGCTGTCTGTAATTGTTACAGGCTTTGCAGTAAAGTCAACCGCAAAATCACTTTCATACATACGATTGTATGCACCACGATATGAGTCGACGATTGAAACATTTGCATTTACATATGTACCCGAAATGAGTTCATCATAACTGCTGTATTCAAGTGTAATTTCATTGTTACTTGTATCGAGTTTATTACCCTTTACATCATATACAGCTTCTGTACTCTGAGCACCAGTAACATTCTGAGCCTGTGCCTTAGGGTCAAATGAATATGTTACATAAACCTTGCCGTTTCTACTTTCAATTTTTGCAAACGGCTGTTTACTTATATTACGCTCATTTGAGTTTCTATCACTTGCACTTTCAGTCTTTACATAAGTACCTGAAAGGCTTGTAAAATCATCAGCAATCTTAACGATATCAGAACTGTTAAATTTGATGTTATCTGATAACTGATTATAATACATTTTTGATATATCACCGTCATAATTATGCCACGGACAACTGAAAAGACCGTTTACCAAAAATGTGCTGTCAAGTTCATCTGTTTCAAAAGTTGTAGCTACGCTATAATCGGGAAGTACAACGTAACTTGAATCAAAGAATAAATCATCATAATCAGAACTTACTGCTTCTTTTACTGCATCTTTATAGTCAGTATTTTCAATGTCAAAACCTGAAACAAGGTTTTTCTTTGAATACTTTGAAGCAATGTCCTCAAACTGGTCATTGTTTTCAGGTTTTACAACCTCTACTTCTTTAAAACTGTAATCCGATCTTGAGCAAATAGTATATAAGCGATTGCTCGTATAGTCACCGTCAAAGCGTTGTGATGTGATGGTCTTAGTATATATAGTTACCTTATACTTACCGTCTTTAGCAACAATCTTTGCTCTGTCTTTAAAATTGAAACTATTGTGAGTTAATTTAGCATAGTATGTACCGTCTTCAAGTTTGATTGACTCATCAGGCTTCTGCTCTAATGCTTCAATTGCTTTTTCAAGGTCTGAAAGCATTTTTGTTGCAAGTTTCTCTGTAATGTTATCTGATGATACAGGTCTGTCAACTGAGTCAATGATTTCCTGAACCTTTGCCCAACTCTCTTCTGTGTAGTCAGCTGAGTTGAGTGCTTCTGCTTCTTTGAGTTTGTCTTCGAGTTTGTCGAAAACTGTCTTCTTATCGGCAGGCTGTAATTTATCCATTAAATCTGTAAGAGCAGTAATCATATAATTTGCAACCCAGTCGGGCATACCGTCGCCTGTTGCTTCATCATATGGTGTTACAGGTCTTACTACGCTGTCTGCCTGCTCTTTAAGTTCGTTATAACTCTCAGGTGTATAATCGTCGGGATTGAGTGCATAGATTTCATCAAGCAAATCTTCCAACCGGCTCTGTGGAGTTATTTTTACAAGATTGTTCATTGCCTCTGTAAGATTTTTAATCATTATATTGGCAACCCAATCAGGCATACCGTCACCTGTTACCTCATCATAGGGAGTAACGGGTCTTACAACACTGTCTGCCTGTTCTTTCAGCTCGTTGTAACTTTCTGCTGTGTAATCGTCTGCATTAAGTGCATAGATTTCGTCAAGCAGGTTTTCAAGCTGTTGCTGTGGTGTGTCTGCACTTGTATCTTCGGCGGCAAAAGCTGTCATACTAAATGCACCGAAACACATTAAAACAGACAAAAGAACAGCAATTCCTCGACTAAAGAAATTATGCTTTGTCGTTTTCATTTCCATAAATTCCTCCTTAAATATATCCCCGAATAGGGTTTAATTTAATGTTAGCTAACGCTAACTGCATTTCAAAAAAATAACGGAATAATCGCACTTTTGGGCACTTTGATTTAACCGTTTGGGGTTAGTTTGGACTAACCTAAAATTTATAAAAACAACAGCCGTTAGCTGTTGAAACTTAAAAAATTTAAAAATTTTGATTAAACTGCGTGCCGTTAATGCGGTGATATTCAGTCATTTCCTTTAGCGATTTAGAGTATAGCATTTTTCATTTTGGCGTGCAAGCGTGGTTTTGTAACACTTGTGTGACAAAATGGGTTAAATTTTGCAATCTACTCGCCTTTACAGGCAAAATTTTATTATTTTATGTCACACTACCGTTACAATTTTGTATCGCAGGTGTGACAATTGTTGAAATAATACTCTATTCATATCATTATTGTAAAGATTGCCGTTGACTCGGGCATATGGTTTGTGCCGACCGAACATTGCATTCTCAGGCAAACACTTCCATGCAGTATTTGTCCCATTCCCGAACCGATGTTCAAAAAGAACAGACTGTCGGCGGGAAAGATTATACATCCGTCATTGTCGGGTGCTTGGATGAAATCGTTGCCGTCAAAGTACATCAGCTTGCGTACTCTGCCGTACATATCTTTGCCGTTCATCTGCGATTTGGCGGTTATGTCAAGCGGTTTCAGCACGATTGTGCCCTTGCCGTCTGCCACTACAAGTTTGCAGGGATGTTCAAATCCCGAATTTGCCATTGACAGATTTGTGCCGTTTGACAGGTTTTCTTTGTATATCAAAAACGGGAACAGGTATTCGCCGTCGCTGAGGTGTTTGCAGAGTTCATCTCCGCCAAATTGGTTTTGTCGGCGCAGTTCGTATTTGGCCCGGTAGCGCTGTTCGGAACTGCGGATGATTTCCATTACATTTTCGGAACTGTACAATGCCCATGCGTAGGAATCGTGTTCCGCACTTTCGATGTCGAGTCCTTCATAGAGCAAGTGGTTGAGTATTACGCTTGTGCGGTCCTCGTAATATTCTGCCGACTTTATGCCCTCATCCGTAAGTTTTGGATGTCTGAGGTCTGTGCGGTCAAGCAAGCCGTCCTTTTCAAGCGACATTAACAGTCTGCTGATTTTCTGCTTACTCTCACCCAGTACGGACGAAAGTCCTGTTACCGTGCAAAATCGGCGGTCCTCATTGAGAAAACTCAACAGCACTCGCATTTTCAATATTTCAAGCGATTCGGTCATAACCACTCCCCCATGACTGTAATAAGTTAGCCTTAACTAACCGCCTTGTATATTATCACATTTCATTTTAGTTTGTCAAGTATCACAAAAATACGGCAGGGCAACAATCTGTTCAAAGACTGCCACTCTGCCGTAGATTTTCAATAAATTTACTTATTTTGTTCGAGTTTCTTTTTCTCTTTGTTGCTTTCTATGAGATGCCTGATTGCCATAATCGGGTGGTAGAAAATCATTCTCGGACCTGAAAAGCGCATAACTTCCCGTATCTTTTCACGCATCTGCGGTTTGTAGCAATGCACCTTGCAATTTGAGCAAAAGGTTTTTGTTTCCATAAACGGACATTTGCTGATTCTCAGTTCTGCGTAATCCTTTAAAGCTTGGCAATCGGGACACATCTTCCCTTTTGTTTTGTGCTTTTTACGGCAGTAGAGGTCAATCATTTTTGACACAACCTGTTGTTCTCTTTCACGCTTTTCGTCAACGCTGAGTTTTTTGCTCATCAGCTTGTCCTCCCGTTTTCAACGCAATAAACCGTGTCGGCAATCTTCATTGTTGACTCTCTGTGAGATACAAGCACAACGGTTTTGTTATCTCTTTCTTCATTGAGCGATTTGAGAATGACCGCCTCGTTAAGGCTGTCAAGGTTACTTGTCGGCTCATCAAGGAGCATAAGCGGTGCATTGTGCAAAAAAGCTCTTGCAAGTCCGAGTCTTTGTTTTTCTCCGCCCGAAAGTGTGTCACCGAGTTCACCGACCATTGTGTCATAGCCGTTTGGCAGACTCATAATAAAATCGTGAACAGACGCTTTTTTGCACGCTGAAATTATCTCGTCATCTGTTGCGTCAAGCTTTGCAATTTTCAGATTATTCTTTATGCTGTCGTGAAAAAGGTGTGTGTCCTGAGTAACATAGCTTTCAATATCACGCAGATTTGAGGTATTTATATCTTCTATGCTTGTATCTGAAATTTTAATATCGCCTTTTTGAACATGCCAAAAACGCATTAAAAGTTTCAGCAAAGTTGACTTTCCGCTGCCGCTCTTACCGATAATTCCGACAACCGAATTTTCCTTTATGTCAACCGAAACATCGTTGAGTATAATTTCGTCACCGTAGGCAAATGTGACATTCTCAGCCTTTGCACCGTTGAAAGCAACATCATTTTTGCCCGTGATTTCTTCAACAACGGGACTTTCGTCAAGAATGTTCAGCACACGGTTTCCTGCGGCAAAAGTGTTCTGCAATGTACTGCCGAGGTTTGCAAGTGCAACAACAGGACCAAACGAACTCATAAGCGCAATCACGGGAATGATTACACCGTCAAAACCTACCGAGCCGGACTGATACAGAAATGCGGCTGTAATCAGAAGGATAATGTCAAACACAAAAATGATCGTGTTTGTAACAGCCATATTTGTACCTGTTTTTTGTTTCATGTTTTTTTCTGTTTTGAGTAAATCCTCGGTTTTTTCGGACATATCATCAGAACGCTTTTTGCCGCTACCGAATTGAATAAGCTCTGAAATTCCATGCAGACTGTCAAGAACAAATGCACTGAGTTCACCTGATTTTTTGCGGAAATTCTCACCGTCACTTCCGCTGATTTTTGAAACCGCAATCGGGATAATCACCCCTACCGTAACATAAGCCGCAAGTGCAATCATTCCGAGAACTATGCTGTACATACTTATGAACACAACCATAATAACGCAGAAAATAATTGCAATTGCAATCGGCGAAATTGTGTGCGCATAGAAAACCTCAAGCAGTTCGATATCAGAGGTGATAATTGAAATGAGATTGCCCTTGTCCTTGCCCTCAAGCTTTGCGGGACAAAGTCTGCGTAAAGCAACAAACACCTTGTCACGGATAAGTGCAAGCAGTTTGAATGCTATATAATGGTTGCTTGACTGCTCGGCATATCTTAAAACACCACGCAAAAGTGCAAATACACCCGCAAGTATAAAGGCTGTGAGCATTGAAATTCCCGTTGAAATATTGAGTGCGTCAAGTATTGCGTAACCGCCGAGGACAGTTATGAATGTGGCACACAGATTTCCGATTACACCCATAATAATTGCAAGCACCATAAAGCCTGCAAGCGGTTTTACAAGTGCCGAAAGTCTGAACATAATGTTCAGATTACTTCTTTTTTTCATTACTCACACCTCCTTTGTGTAATTTTCAAGCTGAATCTGCGAATTATAAAGTTTGGCATAAACGCTGTTGTTATTCAAAAGTTCGGTATGTGTTCCGCTTTCAACTATATTGCCGTCCTGCATTACATAAATGTTATCCGCATCGACAACATTCGCAAGTCTGTGCGAAATCAAAATAACCGTTTTGCTTTTGGCAATTTCGGCAATCTGTGCCATAATATCGTTTTCGCTTTCAACATCAATATTTGAAGTTGCCTCGTCAAAAATATATATTCGGCTGTTGTGCAACAACGCCCTTGCAAGTGCAAGTCGCTGACGCTGACCGCCCGATATATTGCTTGCCTTTTCATCAATAACAGTATCAAGACCGTTTTCGCTCTTTAAGAAATCTGCAAGATTAACCTTTTCAAGCACCTGCCACAATTCGTTGTCGCCAACATCATTTGCCATAAGAAGGTTTTCCCTTACAGTACCTTTGAAGATATAGCTGTTGTGACCTATGTATGTAATTGACTTCATAAGGCTTGATTCGCTGATTTCATTTATCGGAATATTTCCGATTGTCACGCTACCCTTAAAGCCCTTGTTTTTGCCTGTCAGAATTGACGCAACGGTCGATTTTCCGCAGCCGCTCTTGCCGACAATTGCCGTAAAACTGCCCTGTTTAAAATTCATATTGACATTATGCAGAATCTCTCTGCTTTCGTCATATGAAAAGCAAAGGTCTTTGCACTCAATGTCTGTATTATCGGTAATTTCCTTTGTTGCGGGACTGCTCTCGTCAATGTCAAGAAGATTGAAGATCTTATCGCTTGCCGCCATTCCGTTCATTGCAATGTGGAAGAAACTGCCAAGCTGACGCATCGGAATGAAGAAATCTGCCGAGAGAAGTATTATGAAAAGACAACCCGACACATCAATATTGCCACACGCAAATTGTGTTACGGCAAGAATCATTCCGACAGCCGCTCCGCCGTATGCAATAAGGTCCATAATCGTAATGGAATTAAGTTGCATTGTAAGGACTTTCATTGTGATTTTTCTGAATTTTTCAGCCTCAACATTCATTTCATCATTTTTGAACTTGTCCGATTTATAAATTTTCAGAGTTGTAAGTCCCTGCAGATTTTCAAGAAATGTGTCGCCGAGTGCCGTGTATTGTCCCCAGTATTTTGAAAGCAACTTTTTTGCCCATGTCTGTACAAGTGCAATTGCAATCGGAATAAGCGGTACACATACAAGCAGTACAACCGCCGACAATACATTGACGAAACAGGTCACGACAAACAATGTGAGCGGCGCTATCATCGCATAGAAAAATTGCGGAAGATATGCACCGAAATAGGTTTCAAGCTGTTCAACACCTTCAACCGAAACCTGAACTATTTCAGAGGTCATAACCTTTTCGTTGTATGACGCACCGAGTCGCAGAACCTTTTCAAAAATCATTTTTCTGAGTTTTTGCTTGACTGATTTTGAAGAAAGAAAACTCATTTTTGAAGATATTTTGGTACATACAAATCTTACCGCCACACAAATTGCAATTGTAATCACAAGAAAAATAATATCGCTTGTCTGCGGTTTTTCAAAAGCAAGCCTGCCTATAAAGTTTGCAATACTGCCCATAATCACAACATTTGAACAAAGCGACACCCATTGACTTGCCACATTGCCTGCTATGTATTTTTTACTCTCTGCGACTGTTCCAATCAGCCGTTTATTTATCATCATATCCTGACCACCTCTGTGCTAAAATCGTTAATCGTTTGTAACAGCTGCCATAAATTAGCCTTCGCTAACCTATTAAAACACAAATCTACATTTTTTGCAAGTAACCCAAACAAACTGCGAGAGGTAATTTTTACTAATGTATATCGTTATATGAGCCTTTAAAGTTTGCATAATTTTGCATACTGATATTAGTATGTTAAATTGTATATTATATTCATTTATTCACAAATATGACAACAACACCAAAAGTTAAGACTATTTATTAATGTTGTCATAACTCATTTCATATGATACAATAGCACAGTAGATATAATTTTATTGATAGGAAGTGAAGTATTTTATGAAAAAGGTACAAATAGGAACCGTGTTATATGAAAACGATAATACAACAAAAATATATAACAAATTCTCAGAATATTTTAAACTTGATAACGAAGATGACATCTTTATAACATACACAATCTGCAAAGAGCCGTCCGATGAGTTAGTGAAAGCTATTGAAGATTATTATGAGTGTGTACGATTAGAAAATCTCAAATATGATGAATTTGTCGCAAAAACCGCAGACAAGGTTTTTGCTGAATTAAGTGATGAGGAGAAAGCATATATTTTTGATCACCCCGATCTCAGAACTCATCATTTCGGACTTGGCCTCATGATAAGAAATAAATATCTCTACAGAAATGATTGTGAACTGCCGTGTAACAATGTTGATTCTTTATCAGGAACGATTGTATCTAAAATTGCATCTATGCTAATTGAAAATTATGATTTTGATAATTTATACTACCGGTTTCTATATGAAAATGCGTTTTTCTGCCATTTAAGAAAGCTGTATTACGCATTCTTTGGTGAATATCCTGATAAAATATTATCAGAATACGAAGATTTACCCGATGAATGCGATGCTGCCGAAAAAGCAACAGAAAAAGTAAAATCTGTTATTCTTGACGAACAACGCTTTAAAAATTCTGCTGAGCTTTATGGTTTATCAGAAAAAAGTTTAAGGAATTCAAATTATATACTGATGAATACAACAAAAAGCACTATGAAATTATTCCTTATGATATTGCGTTGCTACATTGCAAATCAACAGATAACAAGACAAGAGAAACTCTGCTCAATATATTGAAAGCTATTTTGGATGAAACTCCCAATCTTGCATCGGAATTACCTGCATTTATATTTAATCAAAAGGACGCAGTATTATTGGCAGTTGGCGCTTTTGGCACATCATTAAAACGCTTTAAGAAGTTCGACAGCGATGACGATGTTATCCGAACAGCATTAAAAAATAACGGCGAGGCAATACAGTATGTAAAGTCTGAGTTCAGAGATAACGAAGAATATGTAAAATCAGCTTTATCAAGTGAGTTTGGAAATGCTCTTAAAATGCGTTGTATGATTCCGTATAGGGACAACAAAGAATTCGTCAAAATAGCTTTAGAAGCAAACGGTTGCAATATTAAATGGGCTTCCGAAAGACTTAAAGATGATTTTGATACTGCTGCCTTTGCTGTCAGACATCAAAAGAACTGGTACCCTGACAGTACAGTTAAAAATCTGAGTTCAAGATTAAGAGATAGCCTTGAAATAGCACTCATTGACATTAAAGAAGGACACGCTTGCGTTGAAGATTACTCCTACAGGTTAAGGAATAGTGATGAAGTTGCAAAGACATTGATTGCTACAGAAAACAAATGGAAAATGTATTGTATGAGTGAACGAATACGCAAAAAATATGATAAAGCTGACAACGGTGACCTGTGTGATTAAAAGAATAGAAAACAAATATTCACTTCAAGAATTATATGATAATTCAAATTTATACACCAAAATGGTGATGAATCTGCGTGATGATAAAAAGTTTTATGACTTCTATCAAACACTAAAAATGTCAAGATACGAACCAAGTCTTGCTGTTGACCTTCCGATATCAGGTGAGTTTGTTTTTAATTGTGACAGACGAATATGGCAATCGCTCGTATTTGACAAAATTGCATACAATGTTGATTACGGCGAAGATAAAATAATTAAGCCACAAAAGATAGAACGATATTTAAAATATCACCAATCGTATGTCACCGTCAACGAAGAATATGCAAATACACAGGAATTGATAGTTAACGGCAAAATTGTAAAAATTGATTTGGTACATAATGTTGTAAAAAAATATCTTGAATACCTTGTTACTTTAAGATGTATATACAAAGGAATAACAGGTCAATTATATCAGCGTTTACGAATTAAAACAGTTGATAATAGCGAAAAGAGTTATATAGCTTTCTCAGAAGCGTTCAGGCATATCAACGGTATTTCTTTCGATATAGATAATATCATTGAAAAAGAAATTTATAACACCGAAAAATCGTATCTAAACGACATCTACACAGTTATTGACGAAGAAACCATTCAAATTAATAAATATCATAAAATTGTACCTGCTCATTGTTCAGACAGACTTCATGACAGATATTATAATCTATGGTATAAATGTTTAAAATGCGGAGAAATAAAGCGTGATTACGAATTTCAAAGTGTTATAACTCCCGGTAGATTATGTGGTATCTGCAAAGATTGCAGTTAATAACAAAACCTCCTGCGGTAGAATCAAGGAAACTACCGCAGGAGGTTTTCTGTTATTTTTTGAAATTGTAGGATTAGTTTTCAAACAGATGCTTGTATTCTGACTTTGGAGCTGTCAATCTCCAGAATTCATCATCAGCATTCATACACTTCCAGTATGATTTATTGACATATTCAAATGTTTTATCGGCAAAAGGAACAACCTTTGAATATGATTTCATAAAATCCTCATGGAGCGACTTAAGTTCTGCAATGATACTCTTTTCATCAACGGTGAGAATTTTTCTGTCCTTCATTACCATTTTGCCTGCAATCATAACATTTTTGATATCATTGCCGTTTTCGCAATAGACAAGATGATTTTTAATATCATTAAGCGGAGTAAATGCAGGTGTATTGAGGTCAAACATCAGTATATCGGCTTTTTTACCGACTTCAAGAGAGCCTATCTCTTTTTCACGCATAACGCTCTGAGCACCGCCTCTTGTTGCGGCATCGAGAATCTGAGAGCTTGTTGGCCACTTCTTATAATTGGGCTGTGTAGCCTTATGAATAAGTGCGGCAACCTTCATTACTTCCATAATGTTCTGACTGTCATTACTGCTTGTGCCGTCAGTACCGAGAGCAATGTTTACCCCTGCCTCTTTCAACTTCGCAAACGGCATTATGCCGCTGCCGAGTTTGAGATTGCTGACAATATTATGCACAACCGTAGCACCTGTTTCTGCCATAACTTCAACATCTCTGTCATCAAGCCAGTTGCCGTGAGCAATTGTTGTTCTTCGTGAGAGGATTCCAATGTCCTTGCAATGCTGTAAAATAGTCTTTCCGTAAAATTCAAATCCCGTTTCTCTCTGCATCCTTGTTTCGCAGATGTGAGTATGATACGGCAAATCGTACTTTTCGGCAAGTTCAAACACCTTGATGTTGTAATCATCATCGCATCTCTGCGGTGCAATCGGAGAAAGCGTTACCTTAAAATTATCCTTGCCGTTCCAGTTTTTAATAATCTGCTCTG
>CACXYD010000032.1 GCA_902771755.1 uncultured Ruminococcus sp.
GGCTGATCCATATGGTACTGAACAGTCGGAACAGCGTCCCAGAATTCTTCACTTGAGATAAGGTGTGTATGATGTTCAACACCGATTTTTTCGCTGAGATTTTTTGCCCAGCTGATTTCGTTATACTTTTCGCCAAAGTCAAAACCGACTGTAAATGTTTTCTGATCGGCAAAATATGTTGAAACATAGCTTGAGTCAACACCGCTTGAAAGGAAACAGCCAACCTCAACATCGGCAATTTTGTGAGCGTTTACAGAGTTTTCAAAGACCTTTTCAATCTTGTCAACAGCCTCTTCCTCTGTCATTTCTTCATCGGGATTGAAACGAGCCTCAAAGTAACGGGTAGTTTCAACTTCGCCGTCCTTGTACCAGAGGTAGTGGCCCGGCATAAGGCAGTAAACACCTTCAAAGAAAGTTTCGGGCGGAACTGCATACTGGAATGAAAGGTACGAATCAAGTGCCTTTCTGTTGAATTTCTTTTCAAATTTAGGGTATTCAAGAATACTCTTGATTTCACTTGCATAGACAAAATCATTGCCAATCTGAGTGTAGTGCATCGGCTTGATACCGAAGAAGTCACGGGCAATAAAAAGTGAGTTATCCTTTGTGTTGTAGATAGCAAAACCGAACATACCACGGAGTTTTGGGAGCATATCCTCTTTCCACTCCTCAAAGCCGTGAACAAGCACTTCGCTGTCTGTATCTGTATAGAACTTATGACCTTTTGCGATAAGCTCTTTTCTCAAATCCTTGTAGTTATAGATTTCACCGTTGAATGTGAGAACAAGGCTCTTGTCCTCGTTATATATAGGCTGATGACCTGCACCGAGGTCGATAATGGAAAGTCTGCGAAATCCCATGGAAATATTGTCGTCCGTGTAAAATCCGTCCGAGTCGGGGCCACGGTGAGTGATAACCTCTGTCATATTTCTGATGACATCGGCTCTGTTTTCAACCTGTCCCATAAAGCCGGCTATGCCGCACATATCACAATTCCCCTTTCAAGGTAATTTTCAAAATTAACCGCATTACACTAATGCCCTATTTTAAACATTTTATCACAGTTTCTCCCCAAATTCAACTGTTTGCAGGCATAAGTTTTAAATCAAAGCAACGCTCCTCAGCCTTTTTTATTCTTTAAGTATTCATCAAGCAAATCCGCTGCATATCTGCACAGTTCGGGACACGGGCGGGCGGCATAATATTTCTCTGTTCGCTCAGACGGAGTCGGGTTATCCTTTGCCTTTGCTCTCATGCCGAGAAGGTCACGGCAGATGATTGAACCGTTGTCCTCTTTGAACTTTTCGGCAAGCTGCTGAACCTCGGTGTAGACACGCTTTTTGTCGGCATTATCCTTGCTGTCGCTGTAGCCCCTTGCAAGACCTAAAGCCATATACATTCCCGTAACAGTACCGCAAACCTCACGCATTCTGCCTATTCCGCCGCCGAACGGAGATGCAAGCATAAGAGCAGTCTGTTCGTCAAAACCCAAATCGTCACAAAATGCAAGCAACACAGCCTGAGCGCAGTTGTAGCCCTGCATAAAATTATTCTTAGCAATTTCACCTTTTGTCATACCGATTTCTCCTTTTACAAGTCAATTTCATACAAGCCAAGTATAGCACCGAAAGGCGCATACTGCAACGATTTTTTGCTTGTGGAAGAAGTGAGTGTATGGTATAATTTATTACATCAAAACTTTTATTCGATTGATTTAGAATTATGGTTGCAAAAAAATTTTATCGTGCAGTTAGCAAACGGTAACTGCATTTATCAAAATGCCGCCTAAATGTAACGGAGGGAAGGTTATGAAAAAACTGTTTTTTGAAATTGAAAGAGATGGTTTCTACGGAACTTATTACGAGAACCCAAAAGGCTCGGACTGTGCGGTTATCGGACTGTTCGGAGATGATCCAAACGATTTTATGGCAAAGTGCGGTGCAAAATGGTTACATAAAAACGGTGTGAATGTTCTTTGTATGTCACCTGCAAAGAAAAATTACAGTCATGTGAATGTTCCTCTTGAACGAATTGAAACAGCGATTAAATGGCTAAAAAATCATAACAATCGAAAAATCGGAATTATGGGAATGAGTACCGCAGGTATGGACGCCCTTGTTGCGGCATCGTTTTTTCCCGATATAACGCTCACATTCGCACTTACTGCCAGCGATTTTGTATGGCAGGGATTTGTGCAAGGCGAAAAGGACGGTTGCAAAGAATGGCCCGTGGCAGGAGCATCAACCCTTTCTTGGAAAGGCAAGCCGCTTGCATATATGCCGTTTGTGTACGAACATCCGCAGTATTGGCAAAAAGTTCAAGAAGAAACAAAAGGTTCGGGCGATATCGAACGCAGTACCTGCCTGTTCATTGACTCCGAAAAAGCACGGGAACATACCGAAGAAGAAATGATTAAGGTTGAGAATATAAAAGGAAAACTGTTCCTTGTGGGTGCAGATGACGATTCCTTTTGGGAGGCAGGAAAATATATCCGCCGAATGGATAAGCGTTTAAAAGAGCGCCCCCACTCCTGTGATTATGTTCCGCTTGTTTATGAACACGGAACACATTTTGTCCTCCCCGAATCTATGCTTCGTATGGCTTTGCCGATAGGTTTGAAATTTGTAATGCGGTTTATTTTCAGAGCCGCAAAAGAATATCCAAACGAATGTGAAGCAACCAGAAAGGATATTGACAAAAAGCTTTCAGCCGCATTAAAAGAATGGCGTGAACAGCCTTAAACGGCAAGCCGCCGTTCCCTATTCGTGCAGACAGTTTGTGATAGCAAAAACATTTTATGCCCGAGCATAAAATTGTAACCGTTTGTACAAAATAATAAATCCGAAATTTTGACGAGGTGTTGAACCTATGAACATAAAACAGCAAAAGCAAATTAAAACATTTTTGATTGAAGAATTCGGCTCGGACAGGGGTTGTGCGTTGTTTGAGGAGCAGACTAAAACGCTTGACACGCTTATAAAAAACACAAAAGGCAAGTCTGAAAATCAGATAAAAACGCTTGTGCAGACAATTCTTCCACGAATAGCGCTGTACAAAACCTTGTTACAAAATGACTTTTCAAACGAAAATGTGTATGCGTATATGCAGAAATATATGATTGACACGGTTGCGGCAAAAAAAACACGCATCAACCGCTAAAATGGAAATTGTACCGGGGTTTTACTCAATCTACAGCAAAGTTTTTCTCAAAATTATGCGTACAACCGATTTACAGGAAAGCACACAAAAGTGCGGTGACGGTTACTATGACATTACAATCACAAAATGCCTTTGGCACATGGCTTGCGTTGAAAACGGATGTGCCGAACTTTGCCGTCTGTTTTGCGATGTTGACGATATTACATACGGCGGTCTTAAAAAAATAGGCTTTACCCGCACCAAAACTTTGGGCTACGGCGGAGATTGTTGCGATTTCCACTTCTATAAAAAATAATCTGACAAATAACAATAGCATTGTTCAATATTTAATGACAGTAGAAATTTTCTAAGCACGGCGAGCCGCCGTTCTCTATTCGTGAAGATAGTATGCAATAAAAAACATATCATTCCCGAGCATAATATAGCAATCATTCGCACCAACCCTGTAGGGGCGTTCATCGGACGCCCGCCTTGATGAAATACTTTGTTTCACTATAATATTTTGATGTGATGAAAAGTTGTGTATTCCGGTGTAGCCATAACATTGCGGCATTTATAAATAATGAACAGTATAAAATTTGTACCATTACCTGCGGGCGGCCAATGACCGCCCCTACTGAATTCTTTAAATGTGCTTGCTTTATTCTTTAAAATTGGTATAATCTAAGTATAAACAAAAAGACATTAAAGAAAAAGGTGATTAACATTGTCTTTTCCACAGGATAAAATAAGAAATTTCAGCATTATTGCTCACATTGACCACGGCAAGAGTACGCTTGCGGACAGAATTCTTGAGCAGACCAACTCCGTTTCCGAAAGAGATATGGAGGCGCAGTTGCTTGACGATATGGACCTTGAGCGTGAGCGCGGCATTACAATCAAGGCGAGAGCGGTAAGCGTTATCTACAAAGCCGATGACGGCGAAGAATATCTTTTCAACCTCATTGACACCCCGGGCCATGTTGACTTTAACTATGAGGTTTCCCGTTCATTGGCGGCTTGCGAGGGCGCTATTCTTGTTGTTGACGCATCACAGGGCATTGAGGCGCAGACTCTTGCAAACACATATCTTGCCGTTGACAGCGGACTTGAAATTGTTCCCGTTGTCAACAAAATTGACCTGCCGAGTGCAGATCCCGACAGGGTTATTCAGGAAATCGAAGATGTAATCGGTATCCCTGCCGAGGACGCTCCGAAAATTTCCGCAAAGGCAGGAATCAACATTCACGCAGTTCTCGAAAAGGTTGTTCACGATATTCCTGCTCCGACAGGCGATATCAACGCACCTCTGCGTGCATTGATTTTTGACAGCTACTACGACAGCTACAAGGGCGTAATTATATATGTAAGACTCAAAGAAGGACAGATTCACCCCGGCGATGAATTCAAACTTATGGCAACAGGCAGTGTGTTCAATGTTGTTGAATGCGGACTTATGCACGCAACCGCTCCCGAAAAGACAGACGGTCTTTATGCGGGCGAGGTTGGCTACATCACGGGTTCAATCAAAACTCTTGCAGACGCAAAAGTCGGTGACACGGTTACACTCACATCAAATCCTGCCGAAGAACCGCTCCCGGGTTACCGTGAGGCACAACCTATGGTATTCTGCGGTATCTACCCTGTTGACGGTGCGAGATACGGTGACCTTAAAGATGCGCTTGAAAAGCTCCAGCTTAACGATGCGGCGCTTTCGTTTGATCCCGAAACATCGGTTGCCCTCGGATTTGGTTTCCGTTGCGGATTTTTGGGACTGCTCCACATGGAAATCATTCAGGAGCGACTTGAAAGAGAATATCAGCTTGACCTCATCACAACCGCACCGAGTGTAATTTACAGAATCACACGCACAGACGGCACGGTTGAGATGATTGACAACCCGACAAACTACCCCGATCCGTCACTTATTCAAATGGCGGAAGAACCTGTAACAGATGCTCACATCTATGCACCGAAGGAATATGTCGGCAACATTATGGAGCTTTGTCAGGACAGACGAGGAACTTTTGTTGATATGCAGTATATTGATGCCGACCGTGTTGATTTGCACTATGTACTTCCGCTTGCCGAGATTATCTACGACTTTTTCGACACGCTCAAATCACGCACAAGAGGCTATGCATCATTCGACTATGAGCTTAAAGAATATGTTCAGAGCAACCTTGTTAAGCTTGATATTATGCTCAACGGCGAAGTTGTCGATGCGCTTTCGTTCATCATTCACGCTGACAAGGCATATTCAAGGGCAAGAAAAATGGCTGAGAAGTTAAAGGAAAAGATTCCGAGACAGCTCTTTGAAATTCCGATTCAGGCTTGTATCGGCGGTAAGATTATCGCCAGAGAAACCGTAAAAGCTATGCGTAAGGATGTACTTGCCAAGTGCTACGGCGGTGATATTTCCCGTAAGAAAAAGCTTCTTGAAAAGCAAAAAGAAGGTAAAAAGCGTATGCGCCAGCTCGGTTCTGTTGAAGTTCCGCAGGAGGCATTTATGGCGGTTCTCAAACTTGATACGGATTAACGGTGACGATATGAAAGAACTTGCTATGTTTTACAACTTTTCGGACGAAAGGCTTCGCAAGGCAAAATTTGCACTTATGCCGCTGAAAATTCAGGTTAAAAAGGTTGAAAAAGAAGATTTCAATCAACCAATCGGCTACCTTGCAGGCATTAAGGGCATTGAGCCTGTGGCAGAAAAGTTTGACGGTGACGGCTTTGATGACGAAATGATTGTCATGCACAATTTCACGAATAAAACGATTGACTCGCTTATCAAGGCGCTAAACAAATGCGGTGTCGGACGAGTTCCGCTCAAGGCGGTTATCACCCCCACAAGCAAAGATTGGGACAGTCTGACGCTTATCAAAGCACTTAAAGCCGACCACGAAGAAATGCAAAAGCGTTCCGCTTCTGCAAATTGAAAATTGAAAATGTAAAATTGAAAATTAAAGTCGGGAAGACAGTTTGCAAAATGCAAAACATTGTCTTCCCGACTGTTTTTATTTATATTAAAGTTGTTGCTAATTTGTAGCGGCGTTCAGTGAACGCCATTTGTTTTGTGTGCAAACACAAAACAAGTCGTAGGGGCGGATATCATCCGCCCGCAAGTAATCACACATAATTTATGATAAATATAATTTTATAAATGTCGCAAAGTGATTGTTATACTGTAGCGGCGAACAGTGTTCGCCAATCGAACCGATTTTACAATCGGTTCGACCATACAAATATTTTGTTTCAACCAATTATGATATCAAAACAAAAAATGACATTTGTTCAATTCGTGTTTACACACGAATTGATTGGCGAACGAGGTTCGCCGCTACAGTAGATTGTACTAAAATGCGTATATGTTCGTTTGGGTTTTACAACCTAAACGATTGGCGATCACTGATCGCCGCTACAGGCAATGCACAACCTTCATCGTATCAATTACTTACTTCGTCTTATACCTCAGCCAAACTGCGCCGCTGTCGAATTTTTGAACATCGGACAAAGCAAGCTGTGTGAGCGGATAATCCATATTTCTGCCGTCAAATACGGACGGCATTTCCTGTCTGCCGTCAATTCCTGCGCCGATTAAAATGCTGATTTCGTCAAGAAGTCCGTCATTGAGGAATGCTGTATTGATTGCAGGACCGCCGACAATGCTCATACGCTCAACACCGAATTTTTCGACAAGAATTTCGCTTGCACGAACAAGGTCGATTTTCTCATTTCCGCAGGCAATCCATGAAATTTCCTGACCGTCAAGGTAATCAAGATATTCTTTCGGAACTTGCTCGCTTGTGATGATAAGATACGGCTTTTCCATTCCTCTTGCATTACTCCAGAGCAATTTGCCGTGTGTGTCAACAACAATTTCATAACCCTTTGCATCGGCTTTTTTGGAAAATCCCTCTTTGCCGTAAGGAGTGCTGTCCTTTGACTCAAAGAATCCGGGTTCGGACATTTCAAGTTCGGCAGTGACTCTGCCGCTGACGGTTGTCGGTGTGTCGAGTGCGGCAAGCGTTGCATAATAATCGCTCACACCCTCAAGTTGAGAAGTCATTGCACAGTCAATTCTGCCGTCAACCGATGTCATCATATGACAAATAATGTATGGTTTTTTCATATTATAACTTACCTCCGTAAACAGGGAAGCCGCTACTTGCGCCATAGCTTTCAATGTGCTTAAAGTTCTTGAGTGTTTCCATATCCTTGTCGCTGATTTCAAAATCAACCTCTGCGTTGCCCTTCATATGGTCGGTGTTTGCAGTCTTTGGAAGTGAAATTGCACCAAGATGAAGTGTGTAGCGAATACAAAGCTGTGGAACTGTAACACCGTAATTCTTTGCCATTTCGGCAATTTCGGGCTGACCGAGAATTTCACCGTGAGCAATCGGAGAATATGCCTCAACCGCAATGCCGTTTTTCTGACAATACTCAACAAGTTCAAGCGGAGTGTTGCTGATGTGGAGCAAAATCTGATTGACCATAGGCTTAACCTCGCAAACCTCCATAAGGTTCTTTAAGTCCTCAATTTGGAAGTTTGAAACACCAATTGCACGGAGTTTGCCCTCTTTGTATGCATCTTTAAGTGCTTTCCATGCGGCACGGTTGCCCTCAACATAACGGTTGTCACTCTGATTAACCTCCGCCCAAGGCTGTGGGCTGTGGATAATCATCATATCAAGGTAATCAAGTCCCATTTTTTCCAAAGTTTCGTCAATGCTCTTTTTAGCGTCCTCATAGGTCTTATGCTCTGCGGCAACCTTTGAAACAACAAAAAGCTCCTCACGGGGAACTCCGCAGGTTCTTATGCCTTCACCCACTCCACGCTCGTTGCCGTAAGCCTGAGCCGTGTCAAAGTGACGGTAGCCGAGTTTTGCGGCGGCTTTTACAGCCTCTGCAACGCTTGAATCATCAATAAACCAAGTGCCGAGTCCAAGCTGTGGAATTTTTATGCCGTTTGCTAATGTTAATGTATTTGTGTACATAATAAAACCTCCCGATTATTTCGTTGATTTTATTATATAACCTAAAGTTAACTTTAGGTCAAGCAGTTTTATAAATTTTTGTGACAATAAAATTTATAATTGAAAATTAAAAATGGAAAATTGAAAATTGTGGTCGGGCATACAAATTGCAAAATGCAATTCATTGCCACCCGACCGTATTTTATATATGATGTTTGATTTATTTTAAAATTTTATTTGCAAAATAACAGGCACATTGCGACATTTGTAAAATTGGTTTTAACATACAATTTGTACGATTACTTGCGGGAGAACACGGTTCTCCCCTACAGACGACACACCGTTTTCATCTCATCAAAACATATTTGTTTAATCAAATTCTATCATCAAAGCGGGCGTCCAATGAACGCCCCTACTGTTCAACAATCACAATGTCACTTTTTCATAACGATAATATAACAAAAAATTTGTACGATTACTTGTGGGAGAACACGGTTCTCCCCTACAGACAATACACCGTTTTCATCTCATCAAAATATATTTGTTTAAACAAATTCTGTCATCAAGGCGGGCATCCAATGAACGCCCCTACTGTTCAACAATCACAATGTCACTTTTTCATAACGATAATATAACAAAAAATTTGTACGATTACTTGCGGGAGAACACGGTTCTCCCCTACAGACGACACACCGCTTTCATCTCGTCAAAACATATGTATTAAACAAATTCTGTCATAAAAAAGTGGGCGGATAATATCCGCCCTTACGAAAAATTTTGCGATTATTCTTACTCAATTATTACAGGAAAATATGTGCATTTAATTAATTGTTTTGCAACCACCGTTATACATTATACCTATCATTTTAGTTTCATATACAAAAGCGGATATGGGTTGCCTTCTTCGTCAAGGGCGGTTCTTTTGTAGGTTTCAAAACCCATATGCCGATAAAATCCGACTGTCTGCGGATTTTGTTCGTTGACGGTAAGTTCATTTACACCGTAGTTTTCAATTCCGTACAAAAGCAATTTCTTTCCAATGCCTTTTCCCCTTGCCGACGGCAAAAGGAACAGCATTTCAAGGCGATTGTTTTGGGTTCCCATAAATCCGACAATTTCTTCGGGATTGACTTCTGCAATTATAAGATGTTCCACACCGTTCAAAGCCTGCGGAACATATTCTTTGATTTTATTAATTTCATCATCAGACAAAAATGTATGCGTTGCCCTGACGGATTTTTCCCATATATTTAAAAGCGTTTTTATGAGTATGGGAGTTCTTTGAATTTCGTAGAATTTCATATTGCTTATTTTAATATTCATTAAAGCAAAGAGCGTTTCAATTATTTTTCAAACAAAACAGTAACCGTACAAATTTTCTTACAAACAGAGTGCTGAAATGAGCAGACATTCGTAGGGGCGGATATTATCCGCCCGCACGGTGAGCCGTGTTCTCCAGTCTGAAATATAGTCGCAATGCGTTACATAATCGTTTTGTGTTTACACACAAAACGATTGGCGATCACTGATCGCCGCTACAGTATGGCAGTTATTTTGCGACATTTATAAAATTGGTTTTAACATACAAATTGTACGATTACTTGGCGGGAGAACACGGTTCTCCCCTACGGACGATACACCGTTTTCATCTTGTCAAAACATATGCGTTTAAACAAAATGTATCATCAAGGCTACCCCTACAGTCGGGACTGGAAATCTGTTTCACAAACAAACTATCTTCCCGACCGCAATTTCCCATTTTCCATTTTCAACTTTCAATTTTCAAGGATTTTTTCAATCAATTGTGCCACACCGTCATTATTATTTGACGGAATTATGATATTGGCACAGTCAAGGCACTTTTGGCTTGCATTTTCAACAGCCGCACCGAGTCCCGACTCGGCAATCATATCGGCATCGTTATCGGCATTTCCGCAGGCGCAGACATTTTCCATGCCGATATTCAAAAAGTCGCACAAACGCAGAAGTGCTTTCGCCTTTGAAGCCTCTGCCGACATAATTTCAACAAAATGGTCGGTTGAAGTCGTAATTTCAACGCTGTCGCAAGCCTTTTCGATATTGCTCCACAGCCTGTTGCGAAGTTTTTCGTCCGTACTTATAATGCTGATGAGGTCAAGCTCATTTCTGTGCTTGCTCAAAAAGTTTCTCATATCGACAATTTTGCCGTGACACGAACGGGTGTATTCAAAATATTCAGGCTCACAGCCGTAGTCGAGCGGTTTATGCACATATCTGACATCGGCATACGTAAATCCGTCAATAAATCCCTCAAGAATAACATCGTCATTACGCACAGCACCGAGAATTTTCAGCACATCATCGGGTGAAATCAGCGAGCGGTGAACCGTTTTGCCGCACTTGCTTATTACAGCACCGTTCGAGGTAATCGCATAATCCAAGCCGTCAATGTTCATCACGCTGTCGGGCATCATAACAAACGGTCTGCCGCTTGCCGCAACAACGGTTATTCCGCTTTTGATTGCAGTTTCAATGGCAGTTTGCGTTCTGTTGCTCAAAGTGTCGCTGTCGGCAAGAGTTGTGCCGTCAAGGTCAAGCGCAATCAGCTTGATGTCTTTCATCTTATCCATACAAATCCCCCTGTCAGATTTTTTTCGGACAAAATCCGTTCATACAACATTCTTCGCATTTTGCCTTTCTTGCGGTGCAGACTGCTCTGCCGTGCAGAACAAGTCGGTGGCAAAAATCGTTGCTTTCATCAGGTGGCAAAAGCTCCCTCAATGCAAATTCAATCTTCTTCTGATCTTTCAAATCGTGAAGTCCGAGCCTTCTTGTAATGCGTATGCAATGCGTATCAACCACAACCGCCGGCTGACCGAAAATATCGCCGCACACAAGGTTGGCGGTCTTTCTGCCGATTCCGGGGAGTTTCGTTAAATCGTCAATATTATCGGGAACAACACCGCCGAAATCGTCACAAAGCATTCTTGCCATTTCGACAATATCTTTCGACTTTGTCTTGTAAAGTCCACAGCTTTTTATATACTCTGCAACTTCTTCGGGAGTTGAGTCGGCAAAATCCTGAGCCGTTTTGAACCTGTCAAACAACGCCGGAGTCACCATGTTAACCCTTGCGTCCGTACATTGGGCGGCAAGCCTTGTTGCAATGAGCAGTTGCAACGGATCGGTGTAAACAAGCGAACATATTGCGTCGGGATATTCTTTTTTCAAAGCCTGAACAGCGTTCACGGCAATTTCTTTTTTAGTCATAAAATCACCCCGTAATTTTTCGGCAATTTGCAGTAAAATTGCGATTAAATACTGTTTTCTTCAGTATAACACAAAAAATCTGCTATTGCAATCAGGATAAAAAATTGGTACAATAGCAGTATAAAAGTTGAAATTTTATTGAGGAGGACAAAAAATGTACAAGAATTACATTTTTGATTTATACGGCACTCTTATCGACATCAACACGGATGAATGGAACGATGATTTATGGAAGAAAATTGCCATTCTCTATGCCTACAAGGGAGCACACTACACATATGACGAGCTTAACGAGGAGTACGGCAGACTTGTTCAGGCTGAAAAAAAGGCTGTTCTCAAAAAGTCGCCCGACACAAAAGTTGTTGACATCAAAATTGAAAAGGTTTTCCGCAAACTTTTCACACAGAAGGGTGTTAAGGTTACAAAAGCCGAGGTCCTTTTTATTGCCGAGGCATTCCGTTGCTACTCAACAAAGTACATCAAACTTTATGACGGTGTAATTGACCTTCTCGACACTCTCAAGGCAAAGGGCAAAAAGATTTATCTTCTTTCAAACGCACAGCGTTCATTCACAGAAAACGAGCTGAATATGTTTGACCTCACAAAATATTTTGACGGCATCTGCATCAGCTCTGACGAAGAATGTTCAAAGCCTGACGAAAAATATTACAAGACGCTTTTCGACCGCTACGGACTTGAAAAAAGCGAGTCAATTATGATTGGCAACGATTATCTCAGCGATATCGGCGGTGCGGCTGATTTTGGCATCGACAGCCTGTACATTCACCAGAGCATTTCCCCCGACATTGACGGCAAACTCCGCAGTACATATAAGGTTATGGACGGCGATGTGTTCAAAATCAAAAAACTTATTGTAAAATAAGGCTCTATGTCAATAGTTGGGGTAGCATTAAAACAGAATAATTGAAATTGACAAGTGGTGGTTGTTTAAACTGCCGCTTGTTTTGTATTGTTTTTTGCT
>CACXYD010000033.1 GCA_902771755.1 uncultured Ruminococcus sp.
CCGTATCTTCATACAGAAGATGAGGCTTGCGGCAAACCCACGCGGCGATAGCCAGCATGGGGGAGCCGCGGCCGATGAAAATATCCGGCTTGTATTTCAGACCATAATAGGTATGGTTCAGGCAGGTGGCTAAAAAAAGGAAGCCCTTCTCCACAATATTCTTGCCGGTGGAATGAGCGCAGAGAATGTAGGGAATGCCAAAGCTTCGCAGCAGTTCCAGATCGCCGTCTTTATCCAGAGCCAGCACCGTCACTTCGTTTCCTTTTTCCTTTTCTTTCTGGATGATGTAGCGGAACTGGTGGATCCACGCGGGGTGATCGATGGAAATCATGATCTTCATTTGTACAGCACCTCTTCGGGATGTTCAGGCTGAATGGGCGCATTTTTGCGCAGCTCGTACAGGATGCGGTTTTCGTTGCGGTTGACGCGCACCATGCTCTCCATGGCCACGCCGAAGCAGAACATCAGCACGGAGATCAGCAGACAGAAAGCTGAGATCAGCCCCGCAAACAGATAACCGCTGAAGTAGCCTACCTTCAGATAATGGATCAGGAACATAAGGCCGAAGACCAGCGCGGGGATCAGGAAAACGCCTCCGATCGAACCGAAGAAGCGCATGGGGTAATAATCGCGCATCAGCCCTACGATAATACCGGAGGTCTTTTTGAGATACTTGGGGATGCTTCCCGCCACCCGGCTTTTCCGCTCGGGAAAATAGGTAACGTCAATGGGCACTTCCCGGATGGCAAGACCGTCGAAGCAGAAAGAAATGAAACTTTCCGGAGGCCTTTACCATGAGCTTCAGGTCCGAATGACCTATAATTCAAACCATATCGAGGGAAGCAAGCTCTCCGAGGATCAGACAAGGCTGATCTTTGAGACTAATACACTTGATGTAGGTGATGGGATACCGGTGGATGATGTGCTGGAAACAGTTCATCATTTCCGGGCGATTGATTATGTGATCGATACAGCGGAGGATGAGCTTACAGAAGAAATCATCAAGCATCTGCATTATATTTTGAAGCATGATACAAAGAATTCAACTTTTGCATGGTTTGCGGTAGGTGATTATAAGAAGCGTGCGAATGTTGTTGGCGGAAGAGAGACATCCAAACCGTCCGAAGTGCATAAGCATATGCAGGCACTGCTTTCACAGTACAATGCAAAGGATAATGTAACAGTAGAGGATATCATTGCATTACACGCTGAGTTCGAGTATATACATCCGTTTCAGGATGGTAACGGGAGAGTTGGCAGGCTTGTCGCGTTAAAAGAGTGCTTACGACATAATGTGATTCCTTTTATCATAGAGGATGCAAAAAAGAATTTCTATTACAGAGGTCTCTCTGAATGGAGAAATGAAAAAGGCTGGCTTACGGATACATGTCTGGATGGACAGGATACATTTGTAAGGCTGCTTGATATGTTGGAAATACCATATGATCGCAATTAGCGACGGTGGTTATATACAATAAACTGATGGATCTCTTCGGAGGTCCATTTTTATGCCGTTATTCAGGGAAGGAGGGATTCCTATGGCAGGAAGAAACAGCAGAAAGGGGGAGAAAAATCAGAGAGAAGATTGGAAATTATGTTGTAATAATTGTCAAAAACTAACAGGTAATAGTTACCGTCATCGTCTGTTGCAGTTTTTAGATATTTACAAATTTCATTGTATTCATCATCTGTAAGTAAATTTTTTAAAACATCAAGTCGGACATAATCTCTTTTTTGCAAAATTGTTTGTGAAATATCATAGCAATACACCGTAAGCACATTGTCTGTTGATGCAATATATTCTCTGGAATTATCCGTCACTTCATAATATGTATCCGCTTTATCAATATCTTCATTCAACAGTCCTTTGACATTGTTAAAATGCGAATTAAGGTCTGAATTGATGCTGTTTTCTACATCATTCATCTTCGTTTTTAACTCATTTTCGGCATTGGCAACGAGCAAGTCTTTGGAGCTGTTCAGTATTGCAAGAGAGGTAAAAAACGTTCCCAGCAGACACACAACTATCGTTACGGAAATGATAATGTAATGAAACTTTTTTCGCCGTTTGATATATCTTGATTTCATTTTTTATCCTCCACCTTATACCCTCGCCGTACTGCCGTTTTAAGAACAGAGGCATTTGCACCGAGTGCTTTTCTGATATTTTTGATATGCGTGTCAAGCACTCTTTCATCAATCATTGTGTCATAGTGCCAAACGGCTGTGATGATTTTCTCACGGGACACAATGTTATTTTTATTCTCTAACAGAATTTTAAGAATAGCATACTCCTTTGCGGTGAGGTTAATTTCTTCGCCATCAGACACAACAACGCCGTTGTTCGGATTGAGTGAAACATTCCCAACCGTAAGCAAATTGTGCCGCACAAGTCCTTTTGAACGCTTGATGAGAGCTTTCACCTTTTCATAAAACACGGGCAAAGCAATCGGCTTTACGATATAATCATCACAGCCGAGAGCGTAACCGTTGAGCATATCCGCCTCGCTTGTTCTTGCCGTGATGAACATAATCGGCACATCGCTGTATCTGCGGATTTCTTTGCAGAGCGTAAAGCCGTCCATTTCGGGGAGCATTACATCAAGGAGCAAAAGGTCATAGCTGTTCTCGTATGCCTTATCAAGTCCCTTCAAGCCGTTTTCGGCAAGGGTGATATTAAATTTTTCCTTATCTCTCTTTGAAAAATATTCGACAATCATTTCACGAATATTTTTATCGTCCTCAACCAAAAGAATATTGTACATTTTCATCACCGCACCTTGATTGTAATACATCAATCTGAAGTTGATATGTAGATTTCTGCATATTTTAAATTTTTCAATGTTTTCAATAAAGTAAAAAAAGCGGATGCAATTTTCAGCATCCGCCTTGTTTTATGTATCTTATTTGTTGACAAAATATCTGATGATATCCTGACGGGTTACGATGCCTATAAAAGTACCGAGGTCATCGGTTACGGGAATAAAGTTCTGATTCATTGCCCGTGCAAGAAGTTCGTCCATTCCCACCGAAATTTTAACCGCCGGGTTAAAGTCGGGACGGAGTATGTCACGGATACGAAATTCTTCCTGTTCTTCAATATCGCCCGAAGTCTTTTTGTCAATTATATGCCACAAGAAGTCACCCTCGCTGACCGTGCCGACATATTTTCCGTCACGGGTTATAACAGGGATAGCAGTATAGCTGTGGGCACGCATTTTCTCAAGTCCCTGTCTTAGGGTATTGTCCTCATAAATATATTTTAAAGAATCTTTATGCTTTAAAAGCATAATAACATTCATTTTTTCACCTCCGGTCAAATAAAATATTTATCAGCCAAAGGTCATTATAATCCTAAACAAACAATCTTGCAATATCTTTTTACAATATTTTACACAATTATTGTTTTGACTTGATATATTTGTTTGTCACATAGAGCTGTCCGATGAGATACACAATGCCTGCCGTGAGCAAAAGTGTTTTAACCTGCAAAAGTCCGCTCATCATGAAGATCACGGCAGTTACCGCTGTCAGAAGATATGCCCATAATTTTGAAAATCTGTTAAAGCATAAGAACCACAAAATAAGTGCAATAACCGTCAGAACACAGGTTGAGATTATCCAGAAAGTTTCCATAATCGGTTTTGTAAAACCGCCCTCAAGCACACCGATGTTGATTCCCATAAGGAAAATGCTACAATACTTTCCGATTCTTTCTATGTAAAGCATAGCCCTGTTGTCAAAAATTGTTCTGTCAATTCTGTTGCTTTTTATATAGACGATGTCGGGTACAAGCAAAACAATTGCAAAAGCAAGTCCGTACCAGTTAAAAAGATTTGTACTAAAAAAGTCCATAAGTTCACTCCGTTATTTATTGTTTTCGTGGTATTCACAAAATTCTTTCGTTTTGCTCCAATACTTTATTCCCCAGTTTTCAAAATTCCACTCCTCCATATAATCGTTACATTCGTAGTCGATGTACCACAAAAGTCCGTTGTTTAAAATGAAATTTGTCGGGAAATAATCTATGTTAATTCCTTTTGGATTCAACAGCTTGCACATTTCACGAACCTGTTCGATGTATTCGGGTTTCATCTCATCTTGCAGAACAAGCTCATATGCGGTTTTGCCGTCAATGTAATCTTTGAGAATCCTCTCGTTGTCCACATCGCAGTCAATGAGTTTCGGCAGTCTGAGTCCTGCATTTTTCAGCCGTTCGTAATCGTTAAGCTCACTTTGAATTTTGTTGCCGAAGGTATAGTATGAACACGGCTCGTGGTGAATCTGCTTTAAAACATAATTATGTTCTCCGTCAGAAACAAGGTAGGAATAACCGCCCTTGCCTTTTCCGAGAAGTTTAACAACGGCAAAAGCTTTTCCGTTAACGCTCATAGTGTCCACAGGCAATACCTCCGCACATTTTCTCGTATCATTCTATCACAGCTAAAGTTCGGGTGCAAGTTTTTATTTTTCAATTAAAAATAAACAAAATGTTTAATAAGTACATTTTGCAAATAAAACAGCCTAAAATTATAAATTTATTTTCTCAGACGGCAATTTATTACAATTTTGTTGTTGATTTTCTTAATAAAAAAAAGTATGATTAGGATATATCTAAATGCGTAAATGTCACAAGTGTGGCATTTGATGCCCACTACAATTGAATAATAACTTTTAACACACAGGAGAAGATTAATTTGGAAAAGAAAAAATTCAGGATCAGCGGAAAGCTGATATTTAATCTTGCTGTTGCGGCAATTTCGATTTATTTGATCATCTACTTCTTTGTTTCGGAGGACGGTCTTATCGACTTGCTCAAAAAGCCTGACGGCTGCAATATGCTGATTATCCTTGCGGCTTTGCTGATTTATGATATGAACATCCTTGTTGACGCTGTTGTAACGCTCATTTATGTGCGGTCGAAGTATGAGGATTTCAGTTTCATTGAGGCTCTGAAAGTTGCCTTTGTCGGAGTGTTCTTCAGTGCGATTACACCGTCAAGCACGGGCGGACAGCCTATGCAGCTTTACCTTATGTCAAAAAAGAACATAAGCGTAGGTTTCGGTTCTGCTTGTATGACGCAGAAGTTTATTGTGTATCAGATAGTAATGACCGCTGTCAGCATTATTGCCGTTATCACAAGGTTCAACTATTTCAGCGACGCTTTTACAAACATCTGGTCAACGCTTTTCATTATTTTCGGATTTACTGTTCAGCTTGCTATGACGGCTTTGTTCCTGCTTGTTTCATTCAGCCACAAAGTTACAAACAAGCTCATCAATCTTATTTATAAGATTATGAAAAAGTTCAAGTTCATTAAAAATCCCGAAAAGAAAGTTGAAAGACTTCACAAAGAAGTTGATATGTTTCATGACACAAACAAACAGCTTTTTTCAAGTGCAAAAAGACTTGTTGTTATTTATGTACTTGTATTTATACAGGTAATTTTAATTCTTTCAATCCCGTATCTCATCTATCTCGCATTCGGTATGGCACCGATTGCAAGGGCGGCAGGTCAGCCTCCGCTTTCATTCTATGATTCAATCTGCATTCAGTCATTCGTACTGTTTACAGCGAACCTTATTCCACTCCCCGGTGCATCGGGCGGTGCGGAGCTTGCGTTCACAATGTACTTTGGTTCGTTCTTCAAAATTGGCGCTGTAAGCAAAATCAAGCCCGCAATTCTTATGTGGCGACTTATTACATACTACGGAACAATGCTGATTTCAGCACCGTTCTCGTACTTCACAAAGGGCAAAAGGCGTGACGATGAAATAAAACAGATTGAAGAAGAACTTGAAATTGAAATGGAAAAGAAAGAATCGGAAGAAAAAGTAACTCAGTAGTTCTTTCATAAATATCTCTTTCAAAAGAACAGAGCAGACACAATTCAGTCTGCTCTGTTTTTATTTTTTGTCGTAAGGGCGTTCATCGGACACCCTCAAGTAACGGTACAATGTTTATCGCAATACACATTCTTTTAATGTCACTAATTTACCGTATATAAATCAAACATTCTGTTTAAGGCAAGTTTTCAAATCATCTTCCGCATTGCTGATTGGGCGCAAGCCGAATGTTTCGGACAAATACTGCAACACATTCGGACTTAAAAATGCGGGGAGCGTCGGGCCGAGATAGATATTTTTTATTCCAAGGCTTAAAAGTGCGAGTAAATCGGCAACCGCCTTTTGTTCATACCATGAAACAATCAGCGACAACGGCAAGCCGTTGACATCCGTATCAAATGCATCGGCAAGTGCAACGGCAATGCAGATTGCAGAATAGACATCATTGCATTGACCGATATCGAGCAATCTCGGCAAGCCGTCAATATCACCGAATTCAAGTTTGTTAAAGCGATATTTTCCGCAGGCAAGCGTCATAATTATGCAGTCCTTCGGCACATTTTCGGCAAACTCTGTATAGTAATTTCTGCCCGGTCTTGCACCGTCACATCCTCCGATAAGGAAAAAGTGTCTGACTTTTCCGCTTTTGACAGCCTCAACAATTTTATCGGCATACGAAAGCGTTGCGTGATGACCGAATCCAACAAGAATTTCGTGCGGTTCAACATCTTCTTTAAAACCGCCGAGTTCGATTGCCTGCTGAATAATTTCGCTGAAATCCTTATCGCCGTTTTCCTTTTTGCCGATATGCTTAACGCCCTCCCAGCCGACAACATTTGTGCTGTAAATTCTGTCTTTGTACGAATCTCTCGGCCTCATAAGGCAGTTTGTTGTCATAAGAATACAGCCCGGAATATTGTCAAACTGCTTTTGCTGATCCTGCCATGCACCACCGAAATTACCGATAAGGTGCGGATATTTTTTTAAGCCGTCATATCCGTGACACGGCAACATTTCACCGTGAGTATAAATATTTACACCCTTGCCCTTTGACTGCTCAAGGAGCATTTCGAGGTCTTTTAAATCATGTCCCGACACAATAATAAACGGACCTTTCTTGATGTGGACATCAACCTTGTGCGGTGATGGGTTGCCGTAGGTTTCGGTATTCGCCTCATCAAGCTTTTTCATAACCTCAAGAGCGTTTTCGCCCGTTCTCATTGTCATTCTGATAAGTTCCTCAACCGTGAGCGAATCGTCCGTTGTCGCCTCAAGTGCGGTGATATAGAAATCGTCAACCTGATCGCTGAAATAGCCGAGTTCACGAGCCTGATGACCATAGGCGCTTATGCCTTTAAGCCCGTAAACAATTGTCTGTCTTAATGAGCGGATGTCGGGATCAAGTGATTTTTCATACATAATTCCCGCAAGCGGCGCGTCTTTGAGCATTTCCGACTTTGTTTCGGGAAGATTATAGGTTGCGTGCAAAGTATGATTCTTGATTTCACCCACAACTTCACGAAGTTTTTCCTTGATTTGCTGAGATTCACGCAAGAGCGATACATGCACATCGGCATCAAAGTTTACATTCGTCAGCGTTGTAAAAAAGACAGTTTTCCACAAAACGGACGATATCCTTGTCTATGTGCTGACCTTTTTCAATAAGCACCTTGCCATAACAGCTTATGCCTTTCAGCTGAAAAATAAGTAAATCCTGAAGATTTGCGATTTCGGGAGTTTTTCCGCAAACACCAAGCCGTGTGCAACCCTTTCCGTTTGCCGTCTGTTCACATTGATAACAAAACATCTCATAACCCAAGTCCATATTATTACTCATAAAAATTACCTCCGAAACATTTTGCAAATATTATCTGCAAATTTCCGGAGGTTTATTCTTAATTTGGATATTTGATTTTAAAGATTTGCGAAAACCTTTGTTCCTTTATTTTTAATCCAGAACCAAATTGGAAGGCTGAGGAGGATGAAATAAAATGCTGTGCAGGCAAGGAAGATTTCTGTTGGAATTACGGTTTCAAAACCGAGAAGAACCGAATACACAACAACAGGCACGCATACTGCAAGGAATGAAAGCAACAGCGAGAGTATTACGCTTGCGCTCTGTTTTACTGCCTCGGCGGCTGTGTTCCAGTCGAGTTTCGGCTTTTTTAGGTCAAACATAAGACCGAGAAGTCCCGAGAACAACGAGAAAATTATCGGAATGAGAATTGTAATAACGATACTGACGGGACGCATACCGAGCATTATTGAAAGGACAACCGAGGGTACAAATGAAACAACACCGTTGACAAGGAAGTGCAGTTTCAGCTTTTCCCTAAGCACCTGCAGAGGTGATACGGGGAGCGACTGCATGAGCCAGAGGTTCTTTGCCTCCATTGAAATTGATGCCGCAGAAATCGGTCCCATTGCAATGACAAATGATATTATCAGCGGAAGATATACCGAAATAATGTCAATTAATTCACTTGGAAATTGTTTCAGTATATTAAGCTGGAACACCGCACAAATTGTTCCGCCCACCATAATCAACGCACTGAGTCCGCTGTTAAGCATATAGGTTGCGTTGCCTGTGAACATCATTCTTTCTTTGCGTAAAAGTGCTTTTGATGCCGAGCTTACTTTCAGAGGTTTCTCCTTATACACGGCTTTTTTCGCACCCTTTTTAGAGGTTGCAAGCTTTATGTAGCTGTGTGAAAGAACCGCATAAACAATTGCAAAGAATGCAATAATTACGACAGCAATACCCAACAGCGGCAACAGGTCACCCGATGCGCCGAGTCCTGTAAGGTAAAGCGGATATGCGCCGTCTTTGATGTTTGCACCGATGCCGATTGAATTTGCGGCAAGTGTTTTTACAAGGTCATCTGCCTGATAATAAAGGTAAAAATACAAGCCGAAGAAAATAAGTGAAAATACTATTGTTACAACATTTTTATGTCTTGTTTTTGAGGTTGCAAGTGCAATCAACCAGCCGAGAATACACGAAACGCTCAAGCTTAAAAGCGGAATCAAAAGCAGAATCACAATCTGACATATAATAAGCGATGCCGTAATCTGAGCATGCATCATATATGCCAAAAGCGCCGGAATCTGTACAAACGCACAAAAAAGAAGATTCTGTGCATACAACGGCAACATTCTGCAAAACAGAATACTGCGTGGCGGAATCGGCATTGAAAGCAACAGTTCATTGTCCTTCGCCTCATAAAGTTGTGAAAGCGAAAGAAAGATACAGCCGATTGTGCTTAGTACGAACGATGCGCCCATAGCATAGAGAAAATACAGCCATGTAAATCCCGATGTCAAAAGCATAGGTGCCATTAAATCGAACATATTAAAGAACATATATCCGAATACAACCGCAACAAATGCCAACAGAGCAAGATAAACAACAGGCGAGTTAAACGAGCTTTTCTTGCCGTTCTTTTTCTTGTTTGAAGAATTTGTCGTATATCTTGCAAGCGCCTTTTGAAATTGAAGTTTAATTAAGGTTTTAAGCATCTTTTTCCTCCAATTCAAGGAATACATCTTCAAGCGAATCATCGCCCTTGACCTCATCCATTGTACCGGACTTAATCAGCTTTCCGCCCTTGATGATTGCAACTTTGTCACAAAGCTTTTCGGCAACTTCAAGAACATGGGTTGAGAAGAAAATCGCACTTCCGTTGTCGCACATCTCTCTCATAAGAGTTTTGAGAAGATGAGAAGATTTCGGATCAAGACCGACAAACGGTTCGTCCATGATGATAAGCTTTGGATTATGAATAAGAGCAGACACAATTGCAAGCTTTTGTTTCATACCGTGTGAATAGCCGTCAATTGTCTGTGCAAGTGCATTTTTTATTTCAAACATTTCGGCATACTTACTGATTCTTGCCTGACGGTCAGACTGGCTGATTCCGAAAATATCCGCAATGAAATTAAGATACTTGATGCCCGTCATAAACTCGTACAAATCGGGATTATCGGGTATGTAGGCAATTTTGCTCTTACATTCAAGAGGTTTTTCCTTTACCGACACACCGTCAACATAGATTTCGCCCTCATCAAAATTGAGGATTCCGCAGCACGATTTGATTGTTGTTGTCTTACCTGCACCGTTGTGTCCGATAAAGCCGTAAATTTCACCTTTTTGAATATGAAGTGACAAATCGTCAACAGCCTTTTTGTCACCGTATTTTTTAGTTAAATGTTCTATTCTGAGCATGAACACTCCTCCTACAACCATATAAATTAAGCAGATTATACTACTTAAAGCATTCCTATGTCAATATGTTATAAAAAATTAACAATTCTGCATTATAAGGCGACAAATCCGCAAAATATGGATAGCAGAAACCGTTTCTGACGAATTTTGAAATCTATTACGATATTTTGCATTATGAATCATATTGAATATATGCAGGAATGATTTATAATATTAGTACAGATTATTTTTTGGAGGTTCATCTTGGCAAAGTTCAAAAGAAAATATACACTCGGGGAAGAAATTTTCAACTCGATATCACACGGAATCGGTGCAGGGCTGTCAATTGCAGGAACGGTCGTGCTTATAGTTATGGCGGCAATCCACACAAATGCGTGGGGTGTTGTGAGCTCGTGCATTTACGGTGCATCGCTTATCATACTCTACACAATGTCAACGCTGTATCATTCTTTCACAAACGAAAAGGTAAAAGCATTTTTCCGAATAATGGATCACAATACAATTTTTCTGTTGATTGCAGGAACATACACACCGATTACACTTTACTACCTCAACGGTGTGACAGGTTGGATTCTGTTCGGAATTGTGTGGGCATCGGCAATTTTCGGAATTGTGATGAACTCAATCAATCTTGAAAAAGCAAGGATTCCGTCAATATTCTGCTACATCGGAATGGGGTGGGTAATCGTCTTTGCAATCAAGCCGCTTATGGAAAATATGCCGTCAATTTCGGGAATTTTCCTCATCATCGGCGGAGTGTTCTACACGGTGGGAATCATATTTTACGCAATTAAAAAGGTAAAATATTTTCACTCGATATGGCACCTGTTCACGGTTGCGGGAAGTGTGTTCCATTACTTTGCAATTCTTCTCGGATTTTTCCACATTTAACAACAAAAAGGCACAGAACCGATTTTGCGGTACTGTGCCTTTAATTTTTACTTTAATTTTACGACAATTTTCTGAATGTCGGTTGCATCGGTAACGGATATTGAACCGTCAGAGTTGATGTCCGCAACCTTTTTCTGAAAATCTGTGAGCGTTTCAAGCTTTACGATATCTTTCTGAACAAGGGTTGCGTCCTTTACCGTAACATCACCGTCAAGGTCAACATCGCCAAGCTTTACATCGGCATAATCTCCGAACACATTAAGGCTTTGGAGAGGGTTGCCGTTTTTATCAAACATAGCCTGATTATCCCATGATGAACCGCCAAAATATTTTGCACCGTCATCACAATAACTGCCTGCAAACGAGGATTCCCAGCCCGAGCCGAATTTCTCCCACTTTGCAAGATTTTCTTCATAGCTGTTTGTTCCGACTGTAATCCATGCCGGCTCCCAGTAGAACACACCCAAGCCCTTTTCGCCGACATTGCTCACGGCATCAAATACATCCGAAACAGCCTGTACCTGACCGTCTGCATTGACGGGATAAGGCATACCGCTGTCGGCACCGCTTACCGTGTTGCCGAAAAAGTCTGAATCTTCGCTTGTGAACGGGTAGGAAGTTTCAGCGGCAAGAACATATTTGCCGTATTTCTCGGCTACCTTTGAAAGCTGTGTTGTAAGGTTCTGAGCAGTACCGTGCCAGTAGGAATAGTAAGAACTTGCAAAGACCTCATAATCAACACCGTTTTTGTCAAGCTGACCTGCGTACCATTCGTAACCGTTCTTTTCAGGATTTGTAAAATGAACGGCACGGAGAATGTTTTTATCAACATTCCACACTGCGGAAAAACCGCTTTTGAGGAGTTTGCAGACATTTGCAAAATCGGTTTCACCGCACATACCGTTGTTGATTTCGTTGCCGACCTGAACCATTTTTACATCTGCACCGCTGTCGATAAGCTTGTTAAGGCTTGTGTAAACAAAGTTATAAACTGCATCTGATTTTTCCGATACAGAATAATTCTGCCATTCCTTCGGAGCTTTCTGCTTTTCCGGATCACACCAAAAATCTGACAGATGAAAGTCTGCAAATACAGAAATATTATGCTTTGCGGCAAGTGAACCTATTTTGCAGGCATTTTCAATGTCACAATTTCCACCGCCATAGCCGTTGCCGTCAGAGTCATACGGATTGTTCCAAATTCTTACACGCACGGAATTTACACCGCAGTTTTTGAGCAGTTCAAAAAATCCGTCATCATCAAGAGCCTTGCCCGA
>CACXYD010000034.1 GCA_902771755.1 uncultured Ruminococcus sp.
AAGAATTGACAGGGAAGCAAAAAACAGAATTGCCGAAGCAAAAGCAACGGCATAAATCAATGAGGCAAGGAGTGAAAATCATTCCTTGCTTTTGGTTTACAACCCTCATTTACTGTCCTAATATATAGAGAATATTTGTTAAAAATTACGGCGCTATTGTCATTTCAAACCTATACAGACCTTGTTCAAACGCATACGAACAAATATTCTAAATGAGTGTTGACAAAGTTATTTGCATCTGCTAATATGGTAGGTGCAAAACTGAATACCAGTTCATCAACTGATTCAAAGCGGTGTTGGTTTAATTAAGAGATTACCGCCGGAAGAATTTGAAAAACGCTTCCAAAACGGCAAATTCAAAAAACCAAAGCTAGTTGTTGAAGAAATTGAAGAAAAAGAAAAAACGGCATAGCCGTTGCTATACCGTGATTTCTTACTAAAGACACTGCCTTCGGGGTGTACCTTCTTTATGACGGACACCCCGAAGGTCGCTTTTTTAAATAGTGAAAGTGAGCGGTCCTGCTTCGAACTGACCGGCAGTGTAGTTATTACTCTGCGCCGGTGTTTCGCCGCCACCCGAAGTTGTAATAACATCCTGTGAGGAGGTTGCCACAACTCTGAATTCGGGTTCATTGTATTCAAATTTTTTCATTGTGTTATCCTCCTTAACCAAAGAATGCGTTTGCGGCTACGCCGTAAAGATACATTGCCTTTGCAAGCGTTACCATCTTTTCGTCGCTGCTGCCTGCCATTGCTTTCATTACAGAATTTGCAGTCATAACGATATCGCCGCAGTCGGTGTTTACGGTAATCGTGTTGTCCATATTGTCAGGATCAATGCCCTCAATGTGAATAACGTAGAAATCGCCGTTCTTTTCTTCAACCGATGTTGCCTTGAATCTTTCGCTGCCGTTTGTTGTATCAAGATTATAACCCGTTACGTTAATCTTGTTTCTTGAAAGCAGATTGATTTCAAGGTCAGACTTAACAACTACGGAAGTTTCAATGTCCAGATAAATATTTTAGAGGTTCGCTCAATATCCTGAACGAACCTCTTTTTGGTGTGATCGATATGTGTAATAACTTGGTGTCGAGAGAGGTCGACTACTCAACTAACGGTCAGTCCCCCTACTCAATTTGGAATGTTATATTCTTTCAAAAACTATTTTCATTCACGTCCTATTACTTTTGTGTTCTATGATTTGACATCAAACAATCATAAGGAAGATGGAATCTTTTCAATATGCCAGATTTCATCAGCATACTCTTTTATCGTGCGATCGGATGAGAATTTTCCGGCATTGCACATATTGATAAAGCACTTTTTCGCATAAGCATATTTGTCCTTTTGTGAATTGTTGATAGCAATCTTTGCTTTTAAATAGCTGTCAAAATCGAGTAGCAGAAAATAATAATCCGGTCTATGCCAGCTTGCGCCATTCAGTATCGAGTCATATAACTCTCTGAACATTCCTGTGCCGTCATCATCAAGTGTTCCGTCAATCAACGCGTCAAGAACTCTTCTTATGCGTTTGTCTGCGTTATACCAGTCTCTAGGGTTATATGTTTCTTTTATTTCGTTGATTTGCTCAACACGCGCACCGAAAATAAAGTTGTTCTGTTCACCGGCTTCCTTCACGATCTCAATATTCGCACCGTCATACGTGCCGAGCGTACAGGCACCATTGAGCATTAACTTCATATTGCCTGTGCCGCTCGCTTCTGTGCTTGCAGTTGAAATTTGTTCGGACACATCAGCGGCCGCCACAATTTTTTCGGCATACGAAACATTGTAATTTGACACAAAGACAACTTTGATATAACGACTGACAAGTGGATCTTTTTCAATCAATTTGCGGACTTCATCAATCAATTTGATAATTGCTTTTGCTCTAAAGTATCCGGGCGCGGATTTTGCTCCGAAAATAAAGGTTGTCGGCTTAAAATCTTTTAGTTCACCGTTTTTAATTTCAAAATAAAGTTCCATAATTGTAAGTGCATTCAGGAATTGACGCTTATATTCATGCAGACGCTTGATTTGTACATCAAATACGGTTTCGGGATCAACTTTTATGCCGTCATGCGACGCAATGTAATCGGCAAGTACTTTTTTATTGTCTTGTTTGATAGCTATAAATCGGTCAAGGACCGCCTTGTCTCCGGCGTAATGCTCCAGATTCTTTAGCTCATCAAGATTTGTCAGCCAGTTGCTATTTCCGGATAATTCGGTAATCAATGCAGACAACTCCGGATTACACAATCCGAGCCAGCGGCGTTGGGTAATTCCATTGGTTTTGTTTTGGAACTTTTTCGGCATCCTGTCATACCAACATTTTAAAACGTTATCTTTTAATATTTCGGTATGAATTTGTGCTACCCCGTTGATATATTTTGAGCAATAGCACGCAAGATATGCCATATGAAGCGTTCCGTGCTGAATAATCTCAACTTGCGGTCTCAACTCGTCCGAAAAGCCGGTCGCTGTCAGTTCTTTTTTAAATTTTCGATCGATCTGAACGATAATCGACGCAACATCAGGGGATATTTTTCTTACAAATTTCATATCCCACTTTTCAAGGGCCTCTTGCATAATAGTGTGGTTGGTATAATTGAATACTTCACAGGCGGTCTCCAACGCTTCGTCAAATTCGACTCCCTCCAGTTCAAGCAGTCTGATAAGCTCCGGAATTGAAATGACGGGATGAGTATCGTTAAGTTGAATGGTAACATATTCGGAAAGCTTTCCGAAATCATTGCCATGTACGGCTTTAAACTTTCTTAAAATATCCTGCAAAGATGCCGACGAGAAGAAATACTGTTGTTTCAAGCGGAGCAGCTTGCCGGCATTGGTGCTGTCATTGGGATAGAGAACACGGGAAATATTCTCGGCACTGTTTTTCCTTTTGAGAGATTTATCGAATTTTTGCTCGTTAAACAGTTCAAAGTCAAAGTCATTAACCGCTTCTGCCTGCCAAAGCCTTAAGGTACCGATATTATCCGTTGCATAACCGATTATGGGAATATCATATGGCACAGCAATTACGGTTTCATCGCCGAAAACAACTTTTACCTTTTCATCCTCCTTGCGAACAGACCACGGGTCACCGTAACGGGTCCAGTCATCAAGTAATTCTTTCTGAAATCCGTTTTCAAAGCTTTGCTTAAACAAGCCGAATTTGTAGCGGATTCCGTATCCGTCAAGCGGCAGATTAAGCGTTGCAGCACTGTCCAGAAAGCAGGCAGCAAGACGTCCAAGTCCGCCGTTTCCGAGAGCGGCATCCTCAATATCTTCCATCAGATTGATGTTTGTGCCGTATTTTTTCAAAATGCATGAAACCTCATTGCTGAGATTTAGGCAAAACAAATTATTGTAAACCGCACGGCCGACCAGAAATTCAGCAGAAAAATAATACGCACAACGCTGCTGTCTATGTTTTTGTCGGGAGGCCGACCAACGATCTGATATTTCCGCCATGACGGCACGAGATACCACATTATGCAACTCATTTGCGTTTAAATTCTTCAGTTCCTTCTGATATTCGGTTTTTGCGAAAAGAACGAGCGTTTCTTCTAAATCTATCATAACCAATCAATCCTTTCTCATTCTCGAATACAGTTTTGTTAAATATCGGAGCATTTTAAAATTCTCACTGTTTATATCTTCCTTGCGTGCACGCCATTGCCAGTTTCCTCCGACGGTTGACGGCGTATTCATCCTGGCTTCCCCGCCGAGTCCCAGAATATCCTGCATAGCGATAACCGATGTGTCGGCAACGCTTGCATGAGCACAACGAATCATGGCAACGTTCAGGTTTCTTGCACAGTTTAAATATTGTTTAGCAAAGCGCAGATCTTCTCGCTGCAGGCTTTTTTGCCAGCCAAGGACAGTATCATTATCGTGTGTACCTGTATACACTACGCAGTTTTTATCATAGTTGTGCGGCAAATAGTCGCTTTCCTCACGGGAATCAAAAGCAAATTGTAAGACTTTCATTCCGGGAAATTTACTCCTCTTGAGCAGTTTTTGTACGCTGTCGGTTAAAAAGCCGAGGTCTTCGGCAATAATCGAAATTTTGCCAAGCTGCGCCTTAAGTGTATTAAACAGGTCCATTCCCGGACCCTTTCTCCATACACCCTCTTTGGCGGTGCTGTTTCCGGCTTTTAAACAGTAATAGGAATCAAAGCCTCTGAAATGATCAATACGGACAACATCATACAATTTTAAAGCTTCGCGAATCCGTTTTACCCACCAGGAATAGTGATCGTTTTTCATATATTCCCAGTCATAAAGCGGATTGCCCCAAAGCTGCCCGTTTTCTGAAAAAGCATCCGGTGGACAGCCTGCCACTTCGATCGGCTGCATTTCATCATTTAACAGAAATTCCTTTGGATCCGACCAGACATCGGAGGAATCAAGTGCAACATATATCGGTAAATCTCCGATTATTTTGATACCAAGATTATTGGCATAGTTTTTTAATTTATTCCATTGCTCAAAGAACAAATACTGAAGCATTTTGTAATAGTCTGTCTGTTCTTTACACTTTTCACGATAATAGGCAATGGCATTCGGTTCTCTTTTCCGTATGTCACTTTCCCATTCGCCAAACGCCTTTCCCGAATGCTCGTCCTTTATTGCCATAAAGAGAGCGAAATCATCAAGCCAGAACGCATTTTCGCGGCAAAAATCATGATAATCGTTCGGAAGTCTCTTAAAAAAGTGCTTTTGTACTTTTTTAAAAACCTTACGGCGCTGACTATACAAGAGTCCGTAATCAACCCTTTGGGGATCCGAACCCCAATTTATATCGGCATATTCTTCTGCTTTTAGATAACCCTGATTTTCAAGCGTTTTTAGATCAATAAAATAAGAATTACCGGCAAATGTTGAAAAGCTTTGATACGGAGAATCACCGAAAGATGTCGGACATAAGGGCAGTATTTGCCAATAAGTCTGTCCGCTTTCATACAGTAAATCAACAAATGCGTAAGCATTTTCACCGAAAGTACCGATGCCGCTGTCTCCAGGCAGCGATGAAATATGCATCAACACTCCGCTTGTTCTCAAGAACACACCTCCTAAAATCTGCGTTATGATAAATCTGCTTTGACAGATCAGTCACAAATCAATTCTTCGGTTTCCTTATCAAAAATATGAACACGGTTTGTGTCAAGATAAAGGGCAACATCTGAATTGTTCTCTACTTTTCTATTTGACGGAACATTGGCAATAATCTTTTCTCCGCCAAGCTCGCCGTAAAGATAAATCTCCGACCCCATCATCTCAGCAATTTCAACATGAAGATCAATGCGGTTAGTTTTGTTTTCATTTTCATATTTTTCATTCGCATGTAAATCTTCAGGTCGGATTCCGAATACAATTTTCTTTCCGAGATATCCTCTCAATTTTTCATTGTTCTGCATTCTTTCCGGAAGAGAAATCGTATAACCGGAAAATTCTAAATATAAAATATGATTATTCTCAACAAGGACTGCATCAACAAAATTCATTTTCGGCGTGCCAATGAAACCTGCCACAAACATATTACATGGATGTTCATAGAGCTCAGACGGTGTATCAACCTGTTGAATAAAACCGTCTTTCATTACTACGATTCTGTCAGCCATGGTCATTGCTTCTGCCTGATCATGTGTAACATATACAAATGTCGTCTGCAGCTTTTGATGAAGACGAATGATCTGACTTCTCATCTCGGCGCGAAGCTTTGCGTCAAGATTCGACAAAGGCTCATCAAGTAGGAAAACCGCCGGATCACGAACCATGGCACGTCCGAGTGCAACACGCTGACGCTGACCTCCCGAAAGGGCTCTGGGCTTACGGTTTAGATAGTCTTCAATCTCAAGAATCTTGGCGACCTCTCTAACCTTACGATCAATTTCTTTTTTATTGACTTTACGAAGCTCAAGAGCAAAAGCCATATTTTTATAAACTGTCATATGAGGATAAAGTGCATAAGACTGGAAAACCATTGCGATATCACGGTCCTTCGGTGCATCATCGTTTACCCGTTTGTCTCCGATAAACAAATCTCCGGAAGTTACTTCTTCAAGACCGGCAATCATACGAAGTGTTGTTGATTTTCCACAGCCGGACGGTCCAACGAGAATAATAAACTCCTTGTCCTTTATCTCAAGATTAAGATCAGATATAACCGTATTTCCGTCCTCATAGGTTTTTGTTATATTTTTCAGTGTAATAGATGCCATGTATTTCATTCCTTTCAGTAAAATTGAATCATCAAACAGAAATAACGCTTTCTCCCTTCAACAGCTCAAAGGGAATTAGAATGTGTGACAATTCCTGTTTCGCTTTGCCGATCGTTTCAAGCAAGGCGTTTGTTCCGCATTCTGCAAGCTGTTCTTCATACTGCCTGATTGTGGTTAGTCTCGGGTTCATATACTGTGTCAGCGGCAATCCGTCAAAGCCGGTAACGGAGATATCCTGCGGAACACGAAGACCCCTGTCGGTAAGCTTTCGGATTGCACCGATCGCCTGAACATCACTCATCGAAAAAACAGCAGTCATATCTCCGAATTTTTCAATCAGTTCTTCGGCGGCCTTTTCACCGCCTTCAAAAGAATACTTTGACGTCTGATAATGGGTTTCAAAATCAAAAGGCAGATCATGCTTTTTCATTGCCTTCATAAAGCCTTTAAAACGACGATCGGAAATCTCGGATTTGTTTATATCGCCTCCGATAACACCGATGTTTCTGTGACCGTTTGCGATAAGATATTCGGCAATTTCCTGCGCCGCCGAAATGTCATCCGTTCCGACACTTGACAACATTTTGTTTGAAACATTATTCGCCTGATTGGTAATTAGCACACAGGGAACTTTAATTTGATTGAAGTCGGCTTCATATCGTTCAGGGTTACCACCCAGAAATATAATCCCTGCCGGGCGCTTTTCATAATAAATTTTCAAGGCGGTCTTTGCTTCGTTATCATATTCATCAAGCACATACACCGAAGAGGTGTATATTGTTTCCCCGATTTTCTTTTGAATGATTTCAAGAATCGAGTTAAGAAGAATGTTCGAGACACCTTTTACCAGTATCGCAATATATCTGCCTTGCATTTTGAGATGCTGAGCATTTGTGTTTCGAACAAAATTATATTTTTCGGCAACCTCTAGAATTGCTTTTCTTGCGGTTTCGCTGACATTTGGCTGATTGTTCAGTACCCTTGACACGGTGCCGACAGCGTATCCTGACAATTTTGCAATATCCTTAATTGTCATATAATCAATCCTTTTTGATTTTTGATTCTGTATCCGATATCGCAGATTATCCTTTTACTGCACCGGCAATAACACCTTTAATGATATGCTTTTGGCAAAGCAGATAAAATACTATAATCGGTATAATGGCAAGAACAAGCATTGCCATGAAGCCACCCATATCGGTATCTCCGTAGGCACCTTGCATCGCAATTTGTATAGCAACAGGAATTGTCTTGTTACCTGTTCCGAGAATTAGGTACGGAAGCAGATAGTCGTTCCATATCCACATCGCATTTAGTATCGCAACAGTGATAGCAGTTGGCTTCAATATCGGGAACACAACCCTAAAGAAGCATTGAAGGGGATTACAGCCATCGATTGTTGCCGCTTCTTCAATTTCAAGCGGTATGCTTTTTACAAAGCCGGAAAGCATAAATACCGAAAGACCGGCACCAAAGCCGAGATATACAAACACAATTCCGAGAACATTGTTAAGATTAAGCTTTCCGACAATATAGGTCATGGTAAACATGACCATCTGAAACGGAACAATCATACTGAAAACAAATGCATAGTAAAGACCTTTTGTCAATTTGTTTTTTACTCTTATCAGGTACCATGAGGTCATTGAAGTACAAACGACAATTAGTATAACTGAAGCTACGGTGATGAAAAGGGATCTTCCGAAGGCTGCCAGAAAGCCTGATGATTTCAGTCCGTTTAGGTAGTTTTCAAAGCCGACAAAGGTTTCGGAATTTGGAAAAGCAAACGGTTCGGAGGAAATATAAAGCTTTGATTTAAAGGAGTTAATGAGCACCAAAATCATAGGAACCATAAATAACACTGCTAAAGCAGAGAGGATTACGGTTATGATAATATTTGTGCTTTTTTTTGCGCCTGCCGTCATTGTTCTACCTCCTTACTGCGTGTTGCTCTAAGCTGTAAGAAAGCAATCAAGGCAACAATAATAAAGAAGATAACCGCTTTTGCCTGTCCGACACCTGCCCATCCGATTCTTCCATAGAAGGTTTTGTAAATGTCAAGAGCCAGCATCTGAGTTGACTTGCCCGGAGCACCGCCGGTAAGTGCCAGGTTCTGGTCGAACATCTTGAATGAGTTTGTCAGTGTTAAGAACATACAAATCGTTATAGAAGGCATCACCATCGGGATTGTGATTTTAAACAGTGTTTTTGTTTTGGAAGCACCGTCAATAGCCGCCGCTTCTATTAAATCTCCCGGAATGTTTTGTATTCCGGCAATATATATAACCATCATATAACCGATCAACTGCCAGTTATTCAATATGACAAGTCCCCAAAAGCCGTAAGTTGAGGATTTAGTAATATCTGAATTTACAAGCATATCAAGTACACCGTTAATAAGAAGCTGCCAGATATATCCGAGCACGATGCCTCCGATAAGATTAGGCAGGAAAAACACCGAGCGGAAAAAGTTTGTTCCTTTCATTTTTCTTGTCAGTAGCATGGCAAGTGAAAATGCGATGATATTTACGGTGATGATTGATACAATGGTAAAAAGTGTTGTGAAAATAAGCGCATTTAAAAAGTCGTGATTTGGATCGGTAAAAATCTTGATATAGTTGTCAAGACCTACAAACTGTGCGTTTGTAACCGTCGTGAACTTTGTAAATGAGAGCCCGACACCCATAATGAACGGAGCGACAAAGGCAATAATAAATGCGATTAAGGTTGGCAACACAAACACAGGGAAATATTTTTTTAGGCTTTTATTCATATGATTCACCTTATTTTTGCCAAGCAAAAACTTACCTTTCTTGCATTTCCTTTACGGAAACTGCCTTTATTATAAAATCTGTTTGAATTTACAGATTTACTGACAGTCCGTTTTTTCTGTTTTTTATGCAGAACGCTCTGCCAATTACACGTTCAGCAGAGCGTTCTTTTCAATTGACGGAATACCGCCGTTTTTAACTGTTATTCAATCGCTGCACTTTCGGAAGCCCATTCGTTTACAACAAGCTCTTTTACTTCGTCGAATGTCTTTGTACCCTGAGCGTACTGCAAGAGAGCAGCACCAAAATCATCCTTGAATGTCTGTGATGGGAACAGTGTGAAGTTCCAAGGAACTGTATTGATTCCGTCTTTATTCATCCATAAAAGTACTTCCTTAGCAAGAGGATCGGTGGGCTTTTCGTTGTCTTCAAATGTATCAAACGGGGCGATGAATCCCAATTTGTTGGTTACATAGTCCTTACCTGTCTTACTTGAATACAGCCAGTAGATAAAGTCTTTAGCAGCCTTCTGCTCGCCGGCTGAAGCCTGGGAGTTAACACAGAAGAAGTTTTCGGTACCGATGCAAAGGCCCTGTGATTCTTCGCCGTCTACACCTGTGTAGATTGGAAGATACTTCACGTTTTCAGCCTTAACTTTGTTGCCCTTAACTTCAGAAATCTGTCCCCATGCCCAGTTGCCATTCTGAACCATTGCACATTTTTCAAGGGCAAATTCAGCCATGGAGTCGTTAACGGTTTTTGTGCCGAGTTTGGAAGAATCAACAGTTGAGTTGTTGATATAAAGGTCAAAAATGTTTTTAAAATTATCAGCATAATCAAATTTCAGTGTTTTTGTTTCGTCGGATGTCAAGTCAACATTGTTGGCTTTAAACTCCTGATATACAGGGAGGTTAGCAAGATGAGTCTGCCATCTCCAGTCTTCACCGCTCTTGAGAGAGGTGCTTGCGAATACGCCGTCAATACCAAGGGCGTCTTTGTTTTTTTGCATATCCTCTACAACTTCTTTAAGAGCTGCAAAGTTGTTGATTTCGTCCATTGATGTGTATTTGGTAGCTTTATTGTCAAGGGCGAAATATTTATCCATAATAGCCTTGTTATAGATAATGCCATAGCCTTCTACAACATAAGGAACACCGTAAGCCTTACCATCAACTGTTACTGCAAGAGATTTGTCGGTAAGGTGGTTGTAAATTTCGCTGTCGGTAAGATCTGCACAATAATCTTTCCAGTTCAGGTATCCTTTCGGACCGTTAATCTGGAAAATTGTGGGAGCTTCATCTGTGGCCATCTTGGACATTAAGGTTTGTTCGTAGGTATTGTTTGCTGCTGTTTCAACAATAACCTTTACACCGGTTTCTTCCTCATACTTTGCGGCGATTTCCTGATAGATGTCTGCAACTTCAGGTTTGAAATTCAAATACCTGATTTGTTTTACAGATTCAACATCATCGCCGGTATCGGTTTTTCCGCAAGCGGTAAAGATACCGATCACAAACAGTGAAGCAAGGGTCAATGCAATGATTTTCTTTAGATTTTTCATCTTTTTTTACTCCTTTGTAAATTGTTTTTTTGAAACTGGAAACGTTTCCAATTGCAACTTTACTATATCACACCTCTTTTATGTTTTCAATCCTTTTTTAAATGATTTCCGCAATTTTGTATAAAAACTATAAATAGTTATAAATGATTTTGTGCATATTGTATAGTTGACCCGTAACAGTTGATTTTTCCAACTGTTTAAGTTAAGATATATTAATCGATATAGAATAAAGGAGTTGCTTTTATGAATCTGAATGATTTTGACAAAACTGTCCCGTATATCAAAAAAAGGGGCATCGGCGGCTATTTTCAGCTTATCTTTCATAATTTTTTCGATTTTATCTTATTGAATCTCGTATTCACCCTTACCTGTCTGCCACTTATAACGTTCGGTGCCTCGTATAAGGCTCTGATTCAAGTTTGCAACAAGTACGCCGAGGATAAGGTAGTTTATCCGATCCGCGAGTATTTTGCTTATTTTAGAAACGAATTTATAAAAAGCACTGTTTACGGATTATTTTTCTTAATTATGTTTTTCTTGATTGATTTTTCCTGCGTTTTCTATTTTAACCTGTCAAAACGGCTTTCATTGATGATTATTCCTGCGGTTGTCTGTGCCGGTTGCCATATTGTGCTGACCATGATTATGAATTGGTTTTTTCCTCTTTTCACTAAAATTGAACAAAGTTTTAAAGCACTGATTTCAAACTCGTTTATTTTGGCTTTCGGAAATATAAAACCAACGCTGTGCTATTTACTTTCGGTTATTATTTGTGTTACGCTGATAGCCTTTTTATTTCCGTATAGTGTACCGTTCGTTGCCCTGCTTCCGTTTTTTATTGTTGCACTTGCGTCAAGCTGCGGTACTGTTGAAAAAATCAATAAAGCATTTGAAATAAAAGCAACTTATAAAAACACCGAAAATGACAATGAACAATAAAAAATATTAATTGCATCTATCAAGTAAGCAGTGGTTACAGGTTGATACAGCCGTTAATCATTATGCTCCGCATATTGATAAACTCGGTATCAAAAGTTGTATAGAACAATACACCTATCCTTTGTATTATCTTGACTTTGAAACCTATCAACCCTCAATTCCCGAATATGACGGGGAGAAACCGTATATGCAAATACCGTTTCAATACTCGCTCCATATTCAAAAAGAAAAGGGCGGCGAGCTTGAACACAGGGAGCATTTAGGTGTTGCCGGAACGGATACAAGAAGAGCTTTGGCTGAGCAACTTTGTAATGATATTCCAATGAATGTATGCTCGCTTGCTTACAATATGAAATTTGAAAAAATGATAATCAGGCAACTTGCAGAGCAGTATCCCGACCTTGCTGAACACTTGATGAACATACACGATAATATGCAGGATCTTATGATTCCGTTCAAAGAAAAGTATTATTATAGTGAGGCACTTGAAGGTTCATATTCTATCAAGTATGTTTTGCCTGCCCTTTGTCCCGATGATCCCGAACTTGATTATCATAATCTTGAAGGCATCCATAACGGCGGTGAAGCAATGGCAGCGTTCCCCGATTTGCCAAACCACACTCCTGAAGAACAAGAAATAATACGCAAAAACCTTCTTGCATACTGTGGTCTTGATACACTCGCTATGGTTAAGGTGCTTGAAAAAC
>CACXYD010000035.1:0-2463 GCA_902771755.1 uncultured Ruminococcus sp.
AGCGTACAGCACGGCAAAGTGTATGGAGACGGTGTGCAACTGTCCCAATCGGCCCTGCTTGCCGCTTTGGGCCAGAAAGAGTATAACGCCCTCAATGCCGGTTACCGTTTCAAGAAGGCGGGCCGGGCCTGCCTGTGGGCAGGTGTCGGTGTAACGGTCGCAGGGCTCGGTCTCACCGCCCTGGTTGCCGCGCAAGCCAAAGATACGCAGACGACGGCATCGCAGAGAAATAACATGGCCACCCTCACCGGTTCCATCGTGGGCCTGGGTGTCACCAGCATGCTGGCCAGTATTCCCTTTTTTGCCGTTGGCAGCGGAAAAATCAAGGCTGTCGTAAACAATTACAACAACAACCATCCGGCCACCCTGTCCTTCGGAGCAACGAATCACGGTGTCGGGCTGGCGCTGAATTTCTAAACACACAGCCTGCAAAAAAAACTCCGCTCTACGCAGAATAGAGCGGAGTTTTTTTGTTGCTGCGGCTTACTTTCTCAGGTAGTGCAGGAAAAGCATGGTGAGGTCGTCACTGGGCTCTGCCTCTCCCACAAACGCGGCCACGGCAGCCTTCAGGGCGTCTATCTGCTCCTGGGCCGTGCGGCGGGTGTGCAGGACGGAACGGATGCCGCTTTCTCCGAACTGCTCGTGATGGATGTTTTCCGCCTCGTTGAGGCCGTCCGTATAAAGGACCAGAAGAGTTCCTGGCGAGAGCGTACAGGACTGCTCCTCAAAATGAGTAGTAGAGAACACCGCCAGAGGAAGGTTGGCCTTGCAGGGAAGCAGGGAACGCGTTATACTGAGATTCGTTAAGGATGTGATAATTTGATAAACAACCAATTTTCGGGTAATAATATGCCGTTTTATGGCACTAACCTTAATTATAATCGTAATTACAAAAAAGATATGCAATATGATAATCTCAAACAAAGGTCAAGCGGTTTAGGATTCTTTGTGTTTGCGTATTCGCTTACAATGACAGTAAGTGCGATGATTGTTATTGAAGTTTTCAGAGCTTTGGGTTCGGCAAAATATATTTATTCTGACGGGTATGCAATATTGACTTACTTTATGGATATATTCATTTCCGTATTTGCCGTTGTAGTTCCTGCATTTTTCTATATAAAGCTTTCAAAAAGCAATCTGAATGATATTATCAGCACAAAATATGTAAAGCAAAAAAGCATGCTACCCATTCTGTTTCTTGGAATGGGAGGTGCAATGATTGCAAATGTTGCCACAAGCGTTATTGCAAACAACTTCTCTCTTTTCGGAATTGAAAACACATCTTCGGGTTTATCAAGCGGAGATTCAAGTGTTCTAAGTATTGTTCTCAACATAATTTCAACGGCAATTGTCCCCGCTTTTGCTGAGGAATTTGCCTTCAGAGGAATTGTTATGGGTTCTCTGCGAAAGTTTGGTGACACGGTAGCGATTATCGGCTCTGCAATTTTGTTTGGTGCAATGCATCAGAATATATCACAAATTCCGTTTGCGTTTATTCTCGGACTTATTTTTGCGTATGTCGATTGCAAATTCAATTCAATTCTTCCGTCAATTGCAATTCATTTTCTTAATAACCTCTATGCTGTTACCATGAGTATTTTAAGAGATGTAAACATTGTTTCCGATTATGCGGCAACAATAATCAGTTACAGCCTGATTATTTTCTTCTGCGTTGCAGGATTCATTGCATATATCGTACTTATCAAAAATGATAAGTACATTTTTAAAATGTCCGATAAGAAAAATGAAATTGTAAGTGAACTTAACTTAAAAGAAAAAATGACCGCATTTCTTGTGAACCCCGGCATTATACTTTCACTTGTACTTTTTGTATTGACCACAATCACGAATTTAGGATTAATAAACAATGGATAAAACTTTATACTATATGCAAAAGGCTATTGAACAGGCTGAAATTGCCGCTGCAGAAAACGAAGTTCCTGTCGGTGCGGTAATTGTCAGAAATGATGAAATTGTTGCCACAGGAAGAAATCGCCGTGAACAAGGTAAGAATGCTCTACTTCATGCAGAAACCGATGCAATCTACAATGCCTGCAAAAAATTGGGCGGTTGGAGATTGTGGAACTGTGAAATTTATGTAACGCTTGAACCTTGCCCTATGTGTGCAGGTGCAATAATCAATGCACATATTCCAAAGGTATATTTCGGTGCATATGACTTAAAAAACGGAGCTTGCGGCACAATTACTAATCTGTTTAAAATGCCGTTTAACTTTAAACCCGAATCAGTCGGCGGTATTATGCAGAAAGAATGTTCTAAACTCCTCACCGACTTTTTCAAACACTTACGCAATAAAAAATCATAACAAAAAATCCCGCTTTTTAAGGCGGGATTTTTATTTGCTGTTTTAAATCAAAGTAAAACTCTGTACTTAGATTATATATTATTTTTCATCTCTTAATATCTTACTTGCCGCAAGCATTACACCAAGCTTACCGCTGT
>CACXYD010000035.1:2500-14391 GCA_902771755.1 uncultured Ruminococcus sp.
CCATACTGCATACGGTTCACGCAAAGGTGCGTCTGCCGAAAGTTCAATAGATGAGCCGAGAGTAAATGCACCTGCCGCCATAACAACCTGACTTTCGTAGCCCGGCATATCCGACGGAATCGGAGAAACAAAGCTGTCTACAGCTGAACCGCTCTGAACGCCCTCACAAAAGCGGCATACCTTTTCGGCGTTGCCAAGCATAATAAGCTGAATTATATCTCCCCTTGCATCGTTGTACTTGGGGCTTGTTTCATAACCGAGAATTTCAAAAAGTGCCGATGCAAATACTGCGGTTTTAAGTGCTTCACCCGTAACATGAGGCGCATGGTATGCACCCATAAAAAGTTCACGATTAGCATTAAGAGTAGCACCGATTTCTTTGCCTGTACCGGGAGTAGTGAGTCTGTAAGCACACATCTCTACAAGTTCTTTCTTACCTGCGATATATCCTCCTGTCGGAGCAATACCACCGCCTGGGTTCTTGATAAGAGAACCTGCCATCATATCTACACCTACCGACAAAGGTTCTACCTTGTCAATAAATTCGCCGTAACAGTTATCAAGCATAATAATACTTTCGGGCGAATTGGCTTTTGAAATTTCACAAAGCTTTTTGATTTCTCTCCATGTGAGAGTAGGTCTTGTGCTATAGCCTCTTGAACGCTGTATGTAAACCATTTTAGGCTTTTTCTCTGCAATATCACTTGCGATTTTGTCATAATCAAGTGTGCCGTCAGAATTAAGTTCAGTCATTTCAAAATTAATTGAAAAGTCCTTGAGTGAACCGGGATAATCGCCCTCAATTCCTATGGCAGAACGAATTGTATCATAGGGCATTCCCGTAACGGAAAGCATTGTATCTCCGGGCCTTAGAACGCCGAAAAGTGCAACAGTAAGGGCATGAGTACCGCTTACGAAATTATGACGAACAAGTGCGTCCTCTGCATCAAATACATAGGCATAAACCTTGTCAAGAGCCTCTCTGCCTGCATCATCGTATCCGTAACCTGTAGAACCCCAAAGGTGGCTTTCACGAACATCTGCAAGCTGAAAAGCCTTTATCATCTTCTGCTGGTTGTATTCCTGAATATCGTCAATCTCTGCAAGTTTGTCCTTGCAAAGTTTCATTGCCTTTTCTGATGCTTTTATAACTCTTTCATCTATATCAAAAAAACTCAAATATATCACCTTTCAAAATAATATTCCCGCCACATTCCGCACTCTTCAAAACCGAGATTACTGTAAAATGACTGATTTGCATTCTTAGCTCTGTGCAGATACACGGTCTTGTTCTCGGCAATCAATCTGTTGGATATGTATTTTACAACACCAGAACCGTAGCCGTGTTTTCTGTAGTCGGGATGGCAAGATACCGCACCCAACACAGCACCGTTACTGCTTTCTGCAACAGTCATAGCCATTGCAACAAGCTTTGTTCCATCATAGATTCCGTACATTCTCGTTGCATTGTGACGGAGTTTGTGATTTACATCAACATAAAAATCGTCAAACGGCGGCGGAACAAAGTTTTCGTCAGCACAACTGACAATAAGATTATAAACTTCTTTAATATCGGGAACATCAAAATTTATGCTTGTGTCAACAATTTCAAACGGTTTTGGTTTTTTCAGAATAACACCCGACACAGATTTACTGCCGTATAAATCAAGCTTGAAATCTCCGCTGCAAATAGCACTTGATGCACCTGCAACACGCATAAATGACGAAACCACTTCAAGATCTGTTTTATCTGTAAGAAACAAAATGAAATTCGTACCGCATCGGGAAATTGCACCTGTACATTCATCTGTTTTATCGTCAATTATCATCCAGTAGTCAACGAAAGCGAGCGATGAATCGTAACTGTTGTACTGAGAAATTATTCTGCAGGCAAAAGGATCTTCTGCCGACAGATTCATAATGACATCTATATAATTTTCATTGGCGGCTACTATCATTCAACCGTCTTTCCTTTCGTTAAATTTCCGCCCGCAATGTAGTCGGACAATACCTTGGCAAGATTAAAAACGCTTTCGCAATCATCAAGATTTGCCGCAGTAGAGGGAGCATGGATATACCTTGACGGAAGTGATACCGCAAGAGTTCTTACTCCGCCTCTGCTCTGATGAATTGCACCCGAATCATTGCCGCCTGCAACTGCTCTCTTATACTGAACATTTATGTTATTCTTCTCGGCAAGTTCAAAAGCGGCGCTAATCATCTCTTTATCATACACGGTTGCTCTGTCCATTACGGTAACTGTTGCGCCCTTTGAAAGATTGCACACCTGATGAGATGCATCAACTTCTGCAACATCAGCAGCGGTTGTGCTTTCAATAACAAGAGCAAAATCGGGATTGACAGTAAATGCCGCAGGTCTTGCACCACGCAGTCCCACTTCTTCCTGAACGACAAATGTGAAATACATATCATATTCGGGTTCTGATTTTATAAGGTTAATAAGCACATAGCAACCAAAACGGTCATCAAGTGCTTTTGTAACAACAGTTTTACCGTTAATCTTAAAGTCGCCCTCAAAATTAATGCTGTCACCGTAATTTACATATTTAAGCGCATCTTCCTTGCTTTCAGCACCGATATCAATGTACATATCACTCATTTTCGGAATAGCAGTTTTTTCATCACCGCTTGTCAGATGAATCGGTTTCACGCCGATAACACCGCTAAGTCTGTTCTTGCCTACACATACACGCTTACCGGGAAGAACCCTTCTGTCAATTCCGCCGACTTCGTCAAATTTAAGGTAGCCGTCAGATGTTATATCTGTTACCATAAGACCTACTTCGTCCATATGGGCAGATACCATAAGTTTGCTTTTGGCAGGCTTTTTTCCTTTTTTAAACACAATAAGGTTGCCGAGGTTATCTGTTTTAATATCATCGGCGTAGTCTTTTATTTCGCTAATTATCAGATTACGAACATTTCCCTCATCACCCGAAATACCGTTGCAAAGGCAAATCTGTTCAAGCAATTTTATGTCAATCATTGAAAGCACCTCCGCATTTAATGTATTCGGCAATAAGTTTTGCCGTATTGTCAACATCAGCTACAGAAATAACTTCATTCTGTGTATGCATATATCGCTGTGGGATTGATACAACAGCAGTCTTTACACCTTTACCGCTAATCGTAATATGGTCGGCATTTGTGCCTGTTCTACCGGCAATCGGCTCAAGTTGATATGGTATATTTTTACTCTTGGCAATGCTTTCAAGGAATTTGCTCATTTCTTTGTTGAGAATTGAAGAAATGCAAATCATAGGGCCTTTGTCGAGTTCAATTGAAGAATATAATCCCGAAATGTCGGGCTGAGATGCAAAACTTACATCAACAACAATTGATTCATCGGCTTCAACGGTAAAAGCACCTGTTTTAGCGCCTGTACCGAATGTTTCCTCCTGAGAGCTTAAAAGGATAACTACTTTATAATCTGTTTCATTGTCTTTTAATAACTCCGCACACTTAACAAGTGACGCAACACCGCATCTGTTATCAAGGCACGGTGCAACGATTCTGCCGTTTAAAAGGCTTGCAGGCTTTGATGCAAATGTCAGCATATCGCTGAATGAAATGAGTTTACTAACTCCATCATACGACAAACCGAAATCAACCCAGATTTTGTCGGTTGGCATAGCCTTGTCCTCTTTTCCGTCAGAAAGATGAGGAGGCATACAGCATACAACACCTGTTACATCGGGATTATTCTGCAGACAAAGCACGGTATCGGCAAGAGTTCTTGCATCAATTCCTCCGCACGGAGAAACTTTTACAAATCCGTTTTCATTTATTTCGGTAACCATAAAGCCTATGCGGTCAATATGAGCATCAAGCAATATTGTTTTATCGGAATTTTTGTTACCGCAAACAGCCATAAGGCTGCCGTTTGAAATCTTTATGTCATCGGTATAGTCAGATAAAAACTTTTCGGCAACAGCCAAGGCAGGTTCTTCTCTGCCTGACACGCCCATTGCAGAACAGAGTTCAAAAATAAGTTCTTTAGTGTTCATTGTATATCTTACTTCAAGGCATTGACAATTGACTTAAAGTGATTACCTCTTTCTTCAAAATTCTTGTAAAGTCCAAAACTTGCACTTGCAGGTGAAAGCGAAACAATATCGCCCTTTGTTGAATGTTCACGGGCAACCGCTACAGCTTCTTCCATATTTGTGACATTGATAATTTCAATTTCATCCGCATTGTAGTTTGATGCCTCTTTAACGGCTTTTTCAATCTTCTGAGCAGTATCACCGAGAAGAATAAGGAGTTTTACCTTATCGTTGATTACAGGACCAAGCGGTTCATACGGAATATGCTTGTCATATCCGCCTGCAATAATGCAGATTCTCTGCTTGTAAAGTGAAAGTGTACCAAGTGCTGTTCTTGTCGGACTTGACGCAATTGAATCGTTGTAATACTTAACACCGTCAACTTCTCTTACAAATTCTGCACGGTGAGCAACACCGCCAAAAGTTTTTGCAACAGCTACCATTGTTTCTACATCAACAAGTCCCCACACAGCTGAAATAGCGGCAAGATAGTTTTCTACATTGTGCATACCCGGAATTTTGATATCATGGATATTCATAACACGGGTGATTTTTCCGTAGTCATTGTAGCAGATTGTATCGCCGTCAAGAAAAGCACCGTTTGCAACATTTTCTTTTACGGAGAATTTTGCGAGCTGACCTCTTACGCTGTCAGAAAAACCGTTTGTAATTTCATTATCGAGGTTGAGAACAGCCTTTGCAAAAGCATTCTGGTGAAGGATGATATTTTTCTTTGAGTCAATATACTCCTGCATGTCCTTGTGTATGTCAAGGTGGTTAGGGGCAAGGTTTGTTACCACGGCAATGTCCGGACTCTTTCTCATAGAGATAAGCTGAAAACTTGAAAGTTCAACTACTGCATAGTCATCATCATTTACGCTTTCAATCTCAGGAAGAAGCGGTTTGCCTATGTTACCGCCGAGGTGTACATTAAGACCTGCCGCCTTTAAGAATTCCGAAATAATTGTTGTGGTTGTTGTTTTGCCGTCAGAACCCGTTACAGCAATAATCTTACACGGACAAAGGTCGAAGAACACTTCCATTTCGGATGTAAGAACAACACCCTTGTTGCGAAGTGCGACAAGTTCATCCTTATAAAAAGGTGTACCCGGACTTCTGAAAACGATATCGGCATCAATCTCCGAAAGGTAGTTTTCACCGAGTAAAAGTTCTGCACCGTACTCTTTAGCCTTAATACCGTTCTGTCCCAAATCTTCAAAGTTCTTCTTATCGCAAGCGGTTACTTTTGCACCCTTTTCAACAAAAAGTTTAATAAGCGGAAGGTTGCTTGTACCGATTCCGATAAAAGTAACTTTTTTTCCTTTTATACTGTCAAAAAATTTATTAGCCATAGCGTTCATTGTAAAATCCCCTCTACAATTAGTATTTTATGCCATTTCAGTGACTTTATGCCATACCTTATAATTATACATTTTAACAGAAATAATTTCAACCATATACACTAATATTGCAATAATATTTTCAAAATGTTAAAATACAGGTGGTGATGTTATGCTGTACGATTTTATAATTATCAACAAAAAAGACAAAACTCCGCTTTACAGGCAGATTTATATGTCGGTCAGAAAATCAATTGAAACGGGCAGTCTGAAAAAAGGAACAAAACTTCCGTCAATAAGGAGATTGAGTGCCGACCTTGATGTTTCAAAAACCACTATCAACGGTGCGTATGAACAGCTATGTGCCGAAGGATATATTTCAAACAAGCCCCAGAGCGGCTACTATGTTGAGGCACAGTTCAGCAGTACACCGTCAAAAAGCGATAAAATGTCGTCAAGCACCAACAAAACAAAAAGATACTACGAATACGATTTCAGCAGTAAAAGTATTGATGACGGAATAATCAATATAAACGAATGGAAAAAATATGTCAAAGAAGTTTTAAATCAGAATTACCTTCTCACCTCCTACGGTGAAGAACAGGGCGAAGAAATTCTGAGGAATGCTCTGCAAAAATACAGTCTTGGCACTCGGAGTGTAAACACATCATACGAGAATATTATCGTTGGTGCAGGTACTCAGACACTTCTGCATATACTCTGTTCACTCCTCGGCAACAATAAGAAAATCGCACTCGCAGATTACAGTTACATTCAGAGTGAATATGTATTTAACAGTCACGGCTATGACATCAAATATTTCCGCTGTGATAAATACGGAGCGTGCATTGATTCACTTGACGAAATTAAACCTGATATAATTCTTATCAACCCTAATTTTACCGTAAACAGCAACATTACAATGCCTGTTACACGCAGACTTGAGATAATCAAATGGGCAAAAGAAAACAATGTTCTGATTATTGAGGATGATTACAACGGTGAACTTCGATACAGTACGCACCCTATGCCGTGTGTGCAGAATTACGATACCGAAAATACGGTTTATCTCGGCTCTTTTTCAAAGATACTTCTTCCCTCTGTCAGAATCAGTTATATGGTTCTTCCGCAAAAACTCACAGACGAATACAATAAAATCAAAAAATACACCAATCAGACAGCATCAAAAACAGAACAAATTGCCCTTGCAAAATACATCAACAACGGCAAGCTTGATGTTCATCTGAGAAAAGCAAGAAGAATTTATCTTGAAAAAAGCAAGCTTATGCTTTCAAACATAAAAAAATATTTTGGAACTTCCGTTAAAATTGTGTTCAACGAAACTTCTCTTTATGTTTCATTGATTTTTAAGGATAAAACAATTGACGAATCTGTTATAAGAAAAATTGACAATGCTTTAATTAAGATTATGCAGTTCAACAAAGCCGAAAATATGATTGTTTTAAGTTTTTCGGGAATAAAGGACGAAAAAATTGAAAGCGGAATAAAATTGCTTTACGAAACAATTTCAAAATAACATAACAAAACGGGACTGAAATCAGCCCCGTTTTATTTTTAGTTTGAGCAATTGCAATTAAAAGGCGGTACAACCGTATCGCAATTATCCGAACACGACTGTGGCGGGAAGAATGAATCTGTCGGGAATTCAATCTTGCTGAATACCTCACACGGATCATCGGTTGATGATTTGCATTCCTTGCGTGGAACACAAAAATCGTATGAAGGAATCATTATCTGAACATTGCGTTCAAGCTGTGTGATTGTAAAAATGCCGATTGTTGCAACAACAGATTGTCTTGACGCTCTGTGGATAGGACAACCGATAAAATCTTCTACACAATCGGGAATACATTCACACGGCAACGAGCAACCGCATTTTGGGCAAGGTCTGAGTTTTGCCGACAATGCCATAGGACTTGAAATCTGAACAGACGCTTTCGGCAGAGATGACGGATATCTGCATGGACAATCTGTGTCCGATGTATCACAACTTACTTCTTCATCGCTTGAGAAAGTTTTTACACGACCATCACCGCCGTAAAGAACAACTCTCTTGCCGTAAACAGAAATACCCGTAATTGTTGAAGGAATTGAGCAGGATGACGAATTTACTTCAACCGTTACGGCAAAGTAGAACACCATATCAACCGCATAGAATCCACGATGAAATGCAACAGGCTCAACATCAATTGTAGATGTAAGAACATTTGCACTTATAATTTTGGCGGAACAGGCATTTTCTACACGCTCCTGATTTTCTTCTGAAAAAAATACGGGAAGATCGGCAAGGCAGTCTTTTGCTCCGCAACTGTCATAGATGCGGGATGCATTGATGCAAACCGAATCACACGCAGTATCGCTTGAACAATCGTCAGGACAAGAGGTCTGCTGTGAATGGAAAGGTACATCTGACATAAAAATAACCTCCGTAAAAGTATTGACAGTTCAATTAATGCACTGTAACAATACATTTTATGGAGGTTTTGATTTTTGGTGATTAACAGCCGAAAATTAACCGTAAAACGGAGCAAGTGTTTTTTGAATATAATTAAACAGGTTAATAGGACTGCTGTTTGAGTAATTTGAAAGTGCTATATATATTTGATTTTCGTCTTTAGTGAATGCCAAAGCGGCATTGTACTTGTCGATTTTTCCTGTGTGGGAAACCATATTGCTGTCTTTTGAAACGACAAAGCCGTAACCGTAGTTGCCCTTATACGGTGTTGTCATCTCTTTGAAGGTTTCTTCCGAAACAAGTTTGTTTGTACAAAGAGCGTCAACCCACTTGAGCAAATCGGGAACATTGGAAATCAAACCTGTTGCCGAATATCCTACTCCCGGGTACAATGTCCACTCGTTATCGTAAATATCCTGATAGCCTACGGCAAGCTTATCTGTGCTTTCAAAGCCTGTGTTCATCATTCCTGACGGCTTGAGAATATTCTTCTCTACATAGCTTTCATAAGAAGTTTTGCTTACCTGCTCAATGATATCTCCGAGAAGAAAATATGAACTGTTTGAATACATATACTTTTCATCGGGTTCAAAATTGAGTTTCTGATCAAAAATCCAATCCATAACGGCTTTTTTATTTTCTTTTGCAGAATTTTTAGCTGAAACTTTGAATTTAATTTGTGATTCGGTATATGCAAAAGTATCGGTATCGCCGTCTTTATTAATATAGTCCTTAATGCCTGATGTCATTGTCAGCAGGTTTTTGACGGTAATTTTCTTACCGTACTTATATGACGGAAAATACTTGTCAATTGTATCATCAAGCGAAAGCTTACCGTCCTCTGCAAGCCGCATAATTGCAACAGCAGTAAACTGCTTTGTGAGTGATGCAATTCTGAAACATGTATCGGTAGAATTCTTTGTGTGCTTGTCCTTGTCGGAAAATCCGTTAGTGCCGATATATTCAAGTGCATTTCCGACTTTCACATAAACAGTACCTCTGAATTTGTTGTCTGTTATTATAGCGTCAAGGCTGTCTGAAATATCGGAAGATTTTCTTTTGAGTTCGGAATAATTCCAAGTGGGTTCTTGTTCCTTTTCATCGGAAGTTGCCGCCTTTGTTACAGGCTGTGTAGTAGCCATGGCGGTTGTTTTCTCGGTAGCGGATACAGAAGATTGAGCATCTTTTCCGCAACCTGTAAGGCACACATAAAACGCTGTCAACGCAGAAATTGCAAGACACAATACCTTTTTTGATGATATAAGCACTTTAATCACCTCAGATTTTTTTCATATTACTACAATAGTTCGCCATAAGAGTTTTTGTGCCGGCTTTATCAAAGGCAATTTCAAGCATAGTATCATTGCCCATTTTCTCAGCTTTCATTACCATACCCTTGCCGAACACCTTGTGCTGAACACAATCTCCGACATTGAACACCGCACCGCTCTTAACAGGAGGTTTTGTAAATCCGAATGATTTATTCGGTGAATATGAACTTCCCGATAATTTGCCGACAGAAATTTTCTCACCTGTTCCTGATGCAAAGCCAGAGGATGCCTGTGTGAACATCTTCTTCCTTCCGCCGCTGTATTCAAGAAGATTATCGGGAATCTCGTTCAAGAATCTTGAACCCTTATTATAGCTTGTTGAACCGAATAACATTCTCGAATTGGTCTTTGTAAAATAGAGAATTTCCTTTGCTCTTGTAATTCCCACATAAGCAAGTCGTCTTTCCTCGTTAAGCTCATCGGGATTCATCATTGTTGCAACAGACGGGAACATTCCTTCTTCCATACCTGCAATGAATACAACAGGAAATTCAAGTCCCTTTGCCGAATGTAATGTCATCATAACGCAGGTATCTGCATCTGCATCGTAGTTATCAATATCGGTCTGGAGAGAAATTTCTTCAAGAAATGCTGAGAGGTCTGCCTCATCACCGTAATCTTCTTCAAACTTCACGATATTTGAAGAAAGTTCTTCAATATTTTCAATACGAACTTCGGGGTTATCCTTTTCCGTTTTAAGGTACTGTTCGTATGATGTATGTTCAATTACAAGGTTATATAATTCCGCAAGAGAATATTCACCACTCTGTTCAGCTTCAATAAGTCCGTCAATAAGTGCAACAAAACCTTTAAGTTTTGCAGCGGCACGGGAAAGCTGCGGGTAGTTTTCTGCCTCTTTGATAACATCATAAATGCTCTCTCCAAGTCCTGCGGCGATGTCTGCGGCATGAGAAACGGTTGTTGCACCTATGCCTCTCTTTGGAACATTAATGATTCTTGAAAGTCTGACATCATCGTGAGGATTGTTTATAACCTGAAGATATGCAACCATATCACGAATTTCTTCACGGTCATAGAATCTGTGACCGCCGATTACACGGTGCGGAACACCGCTTCGTGACAATGCCTGTTCAATTGCGTTTGACTGTGCATTCATTCTGTAAAGAATTGCATAGTCGGAATATTTTCTTCCGTCTGCAACACCGTCAAGAATCGTCTGTGCGATGAAATTAGCCTCTTCACGCTCATTCTCGGCTGTATGTACCTTAATTTTTTCGCCCTGACCGTTTTCAGTCCACAAAGTTTTGCCCTTACGCATTGTGTTATTTGAGATAACCTCGTTTGCGGCATTGAGGATATTCTGTGTACTTCTGTAATTCTGTTCAAGACGAATCATCTTTGCGTTCTTGAATGTATTTTCAAAGGAAAGAATATTTTCAATTGTAGCACCACGGAATTTGTAGATACTCTGGTCATCATCACCAACAACGCAGATGTTGCCGTATTTGCTCGCAAGCAGGCTTACAAACTTGTACTGGACCTTGTTGGTGTCCTGATACTCATCGACCATAATATACTTAAACTGGTTTCTGTAATAGTCAAGAACATCGGGAGCAACTTCAAAAAGCTTTACGGTATTACAAAGCATATCGTCAAAATCCATTGCATCAGCGGTTTTAAGCTTTGTCTGATAGATTTCATAAACCTTTGCAATCTGTGCTTTTCTGCTGTCAAATTCAGCCTCTTTGCGCATTTCTTCGGGAGTAAGCATTTTATCCTTAGCCTTTGAAATTTCGGAGAGAATTGATTTTACAGGCAAAGTCTTTTCTGCAATATTGAGTTGTTTGAGAATATCCTTTACAAGTTTTTTCTGATCATCAGTTCCGTAAACCGTGAAATGGCTTGTATAGCCGATTCTGTCACCGTATCTGCGGAGGATTCTTGCACAGGTTGAATGGAAGGTAGCCGCCCAGATGTCGGCACCGCCTTCGGGAACTGCCGCACAAATTCTTTCTTTAAGCTCTCCTGCGGCTTTATTGGTAAAGGTAATGGCAAGTATCTGCCACGGCTTACAAAGCTCACACTGCAAAATATAGGCTATTCTGTTGACAAGAACAGTTGTTTTGCCCGAACCCGCACCCGCAAGAATAAGCAAAGGACCTTCTGTGCAGAAAACTGCCTTTTTCTGCATATCGTTCATATGTGAAAAGTTTTTTTGAATCTCAGTCTGTACCATTTTAAACCTGCCTTAAAAGTATATTGCAAAAGAAAGGGGCGAACGATGTTCGCCCTCAGTAAGTTTTAAATGAATTATTTAATGCTGTCATTAAACATTGTAAGCATATCGGATGCCTTTTCGCCGATAATCATTGTAACGAAGTTACCGTCTTTTGTAACCTTACAATTCTTCACCATATCAAGTTCTTCTGCTGAATAAGAAGCATTCTGCTGGAAGATTGAATTGTAACGGTTCGTAAGAGCAGTTTCAACTCTTGAAGCGGCGTCAGAATCAGTTGCCTCAACAAGAACTACCTCTGTGTTTTTGCTGTCTGTATCAGACTTGCCAACCTCAGCGGCAAACTGCTTGATGTCATCGGCATTGATATTGTAATACTTGTACATGTCATCTTTTGTTTCATACTTTGTTGCATCTACGCTGTACTCGGAATTCATCTTATCCATAACATCTCCGAGGTTAACTTCCTTTGCACCGCAA
>CACXYD010000036.1 GCA_902771755.1 uncultured Ruminococcus sp.
AATAAATAAAATACAGCATTTTCATATGAAAACATAGACCGATGGAAAATTTTTTCCGTCGGTCTTATTTTTTTAAGTTTCATTTAAGGATGGGATGTTAGGTTATATGTAAACAGAGAAAAACAGGCGCAAAGGAGTCTGTTATCTGCGGCGAAGGTAAAATGAACGGCATTGATACCGTACTCTGCGTTATGGATCCAACATTTATGATGGGAAGTATGGGTGTAATCACGGGCGAAAAAATCACCCGTGCGTTTGAATATGCAACCGAAAATGCAATGCCTATTGTTGTTTGTACTGCCGCAGGCGGTGCAAGAATGCAGGAGGGTATCCTCTCACTTATGCAAATGGCAAAAACTTCGGGTGCGGTAAAAAGACACAGCGATGCAGGTAATCTCTACATTACCGTGCTTACAGACCCGACAACAGGCGGTGTTACGGCATCGTTTGCAATGGAGGGCGACATTATTCTTGCAGAACCCGATTGCCTTGTTGCATTTGCAGGTCCGAGAGTAATCGAGCAGACAATTCGTCAGAAACTCCCCAAGGACTTCCAGACATCGGAATTTGTTCTTCAAAAGGGCTTTGTTGACTCGGTTGTCAGCAGAAATAATTTAAAATCTACACTTGTAAAGTTGCTTAAATTGCACGGTTACAGCGGTGAGGAGGCTTAAAAATGACAGCTTACGAAAAGGTTATGGCGGCGAGAGATGCAAACAAGCTGACCTCGGTTGACTATATTGCCCATATGTTCGGCGACAGCTTCATTGAGCTTCACGGTGACCGCAGATATGCCGATGATAAAGCAGTTGTTGCAGGACTTGCAATGCTCTTTGACACTCCCGTTACTGTTATCGGAATTGAAAAGGGCAGAAATACAAAAGAGCGTGTTGAACGCAACTTTGGTCAGGCTCATCCCGAGGGTTACCGCAAGGCTTTAAGGCTTATGAAACAGGCTGAAAAGTTCAGACGACCTGTTCTCTGCCTTGTTGATACAAGCGGTGCATACCCCGGAATCGGTGCAGAGGAGAGAGGTCAGGGACAGGCTATTGCCGAAAACCTCATGGAAATGATGACTCTCAAAACTCCCGTGCTTACCGTTCTTATCGGTGAGGGCGGTAGCGGCGGTGCGCTTGCACTTGCGGTTTCCGATGAAGTGTGGATGCTTGAAAATTCCGTTTATTCGGTAATTTCTCCCGAAGGTTGTGCGTCAATTCTTTGGAAAGACAGCTCAAAGGCGGCTGATGCGGCAGAGGCTCTCAAGCTTACCGCACAGGATTTGTTTGACCTCGGTGTAATCGAGAGAATTATCCGTCAGCCAAAGGCAGGCGATCAGGCTATGTTTGAAAGCCTCAAAATGCTCATTAAGAGAACTTTTGAAAAGAACCTTGCCCTTGATGACGAAGAACTTTTGAATGCACGCTATGAGCGTTTCCGCAAAATCGGCAGACCTGAATAAATTATTTTAAACTTAAACATAAAAACGGTAGGAAAGACATTTTGCAAAACTGCAATGCCTTTCCTACCGCTTTATTTTTATGAAATTTTAATTACTGATTATATCAGTAAGCCGAACCGTTAAGATATACTTTTACGGAATCGAACTTTTCATTACAGGAAGCCTCTGCTTCTTCTGTTTGACCTGCTTTTATTTCATTGTCACTATCTACAACATAATCGTTGTCGGCATAAACTAATTCATCGCCTTGGAAGAATAAGGCAGTATACTGAACATATTCTGCAACAAGGTTGCCTGTGTTTGTTACTGAAATGGTCGCCTTATCTGTGTCGGTTGATACTTTACAATCAAGATCCTGTGTTACACATTGATAGTCTGTAAGTTCTTTGGGTAAAAGTGTAAATTCGTACCTAGCAAAATCTTCATCATCTTTATCATGATTAAACTTTACTGCAACCTCTGTTCCGGGTGCGAAAGCGTTAATTGTTTCAGTTTCAGTATCTATGACATCATCGTCTTTGTCAATTAACTCTAAATGTATAGTGAGTGTACAAGCTTGGTTTGAATTATTTTTTAATACTGCAACAAAGTATTGTGTTGAGTCATCATCATATATGTATGTATATGGCGTGATTTTAATATTTTTCTCAACTTCTTCAGAATCAAAATCAGCTTTATCCGCAATAGCAGACGACTGAACAACCGATGCTTTGCTTGTAGTCTGCGAACTGCCGTTAGATGTGTCATTTTCCGAACAACCTGTAAACGCAGTCAAAACAACCATTGCAGAAACAAGCAAGACAGAAAAGATTTTTTTCATTTTCATTCTCCTCAATAATTTATTATTGAGATTATAGCATAAAGCATTGAGGATGTCAAAAAATGACTAAACAAACACATCAAATTGAACTGTTTTCGTTTTGCTACATTATAATATAATGATAAAATACAATTGCTGTGCCGTTGAAATTAATAATCCCCGCTGTACATTTCGGGGCGATTCACCCAGTCGCTTATGGAGTTGTTGCCGAAAATCGACTTGCTGTTCCCCGATACCGCTGCAGTAACATTTATTGCTATGCCTGCAATAATGACCGCACCAATCACACAGGCGGCAACGATTTTCACGATTTTAAAAGCTTTCTTTTTATCAATCGGTTGTTCCGCTTGCGGAATGTAGGGAATGGGTGGCTGATTTATTTCAAGTTCGGGCATTTCATTCTGAATCTGCGGTGCAAAACCCTCCACTTGTTCAAAGCCTGTCTGTGGCAAGGGTGAGGTGTATTCAGTTTCGGTTGTTTCATTACTCTGTGTCTGCAAAGTTTCGGGAATTTTCGTTCCGCACATCTGACAAAACGCAGACTCGGTTTCAAAACCGCAATTAGGACATTTCATAGGATTTACCTCAATCTTTTCTTTCAATTACAAAAGTGTTTTCGTAGTTTTTGCTTTCTGTGCTTGAAAATATTTTTAGTGTGAAACTGACTTCACTTTCCTTTTTGGGAACGGCAAGCACCATAGAAACACTCATTTTATCACCCGACTTGCAAACTTTGAGTCCGTTGGTATATTCGATTCTTTGAACCTGCATAATTTGTGGGTACAAGTTAGGATAATTGTTCGGAATCGTTACATCACAATACTCGAGTTGTTTCGGTGAGTCTGATGTGTTTTCAAATTCAAATGTTACTTTTTGAAGGGTATAAACATAGTTTGCTGAAAATTCTTCGTTTGCTGGAGCATACTCAACATTTGTAAGTTTTATTGTGCCAAAACCTGTTTTAACTGTGCTGTCTTTTCCGGGGACGAAAATATAATCTTTATCGTCACTTTTGTTTGTTGATGTTGTACCTTGTGTGTTTGCGACTGCTTCTGAAGTAACAGTTGTCGGTTGTGTATTGACTGTTTCGGGTTTATTTGCAAACATTACAAGGGTAAGCACATTTGTGCAAACAAGTGCGGCTACTGCTACAGATAAAACAATAACCGCCAGAGTTTTACCTTTACCCGTTTTTGTTGCAGTCATTTTAGCACCGCAAGCTGAGCAATATTTTTCATTTGTTTCAAGACCGCAATTAGGACATTTCATAGGTTTGTACCTCATTATTTTTAATATTATAACACCATTTTATAACAATATTTACCCAAAGTCAATAAATGTGACAAAATCGCTCGGAATAAAGTTTAATATTATGTAAATAATACTGCAAAAATTTTGCGAAATAAGCCTGTATCTGTTGAAAACAAGGATAGTGTAGTGTATAATCTAAGTACGAATTGCAATCGGACGCAAGCCCAGTTCCGATTATAATTTTATTGAATGATTGAATAGAAAATAAAATACACACAGTGAAAGGATGAGTGCCTTGAGAGGACTGTATTCGTCAAAGACAAAAATCCGTAATCAGATTTTCACCGAGGTTGCAAAGTTTGCGTACGAGGGCGGAGATTATTCAAAATTTGAAAACCTTCCGTATGAAATTATCCCCGGCGAAATTTCAACATACCGTGAAAGTATATTTCTCGAAAGAGCCATTGTCGGCGAAAGACTTCGCCTTGCAATGGGACTTCCGCTTTTGCCTGTTTCAAAACAAGCGCCTATTTCAACAGGTGTTGAAGAAAGTATGATTGACGAAAAGGTTTACGATCCGCCGTTAATCAATATTATAAAATTCGCCTGTCATAAGTGCGCCGAAAAAAGAGTGGTTGTGACAGACGGCTGTCAGGGTTGTCTTGAACACCCGTGTACCGAGGTTTGTCCGAAGGGTGCAATCTCGATTGTACACGGAAAATCGCATATTGACGATGAAAAATGCATCAAATGCGGAAAATGTCAAGGTGCGTGTCCGTACAATGCAATCATAAAGCAGGAGCGTCCGTGTGCCGCCGCCTGCGGTATGAAAGCTATCCACAGCGATGAACACGGCAGAGCAGATATTGACTATAACAAGTGCGTTTCATGCGGAATGTGCCTCGTAAGCTGTCCGTTCAGCGCAATTGTTGACAAAAGTCAGATTTTCCAGACTATTATGGCAATCAACAGCGACACACCTGTTTATGCCGCAGTTGCGCCCGCAATTGCAGGTCAGTTCAAGGGACTACCGTCAAATAAAATCAGAAACGCTTTTAAGGCTCTCGGCTTTACCGATGTTGTTGAGGTTGCAGTCGGTGCCGACCTTTGTACGGTTGAAGAAGCAAAGGACTTTATGGAAGAAGTTCCCGAAAAACAGCCGTTTATGGCGACTTCCTGTTGTCCTGCATGGAGCGTTATGGCGAAGAAAACTTTCCCCGACATTGCTCCGTACATTTCAATGGCACTCACTCCAATGGTACTCACGGGCAGACTTACAAAACAGCGTTACCCCGGTTGCAGGGTTGTGTTTATCGGTCCTTGTGCCGCTAAAAAACTTGAGGCAAGCCGCAGAAGTATCCGAAGTGATATCGACTTTGTGTTGACTTTTGAAGAAGTTGCGGGAATGTTTGCCGCAAGAGAGGTTGACTTTAACGCTGTTGAGGTTGACGAAGAACCGCTTTCATTCTCAAGTGCAGACGGCAGAGGCTTTGCCGTAAGCGGTGGTGTTGCAAAGGCTGTTGTCAATGCAATCCACAAACTTGATCCCGAAAGAGAGGTCAAGGTCGCCAATGCACAGGGACTTGACGAGTGCGTAAAGCTTTTGCGTATGGCAAAGGCAGGCAAGTACAATGGCTATTTGCTTGAAGGCATGGCTTGTCCAGGCGGTTGTGTTGCGGGTGCGGGAACAATCAACAATCCCGACAAATCTGCAATGGAAGTTCTCAAAAGCAAGAAGGAATCAGGCTTTGAGGGCGCTGTTGACACTCCGTTTATTGACCGTTTGTCAACTCTTGAAAATATGTACAATGAGTTTGACAAGATGAAAGAAATTTAACAAGTCGGGTGATATTTTGAAAATGGTGATGTTAATTTTACGCATAATCGGCATTGCCGTGGCAGTTGTATTTCTCGGTTTTTTCGTAATCCCGATGACTCATGGAATTATCAACCCCGGTAATATTGCAGGAACTTTTTTGTGTTTGTGGCTGTTGTGCGTGTTAATTCCGCCCGTTCACGGAGCAATAAAGGCTTTTTGCTTTAAGCATTTGTTCACCAAAATAGTTTTTCGTGTAGTGAATATCGGTTTTATCGCCTTTGCCGTTTACGGTGCGATTGTCACATCCGCAATGGTGTGGGCAACCTGTCAGGCACCGTCTGAAAATTCAACGGCAATTGTTCTCGGCGCTCAGGTTAAGCCGTGGGGACCGTCGGTAATTTTGCGTGGCAGAATTGATGCCGCAAAATCATACCTTGACGATTCTCCAAACGCAAATGCCGTTCTCAGCGGAGGACAGGGAAGTGACGAGGTTATGAGTGAGGCACAATGTATGTACAATGTGCTTACAGAGTCGGGAGTTGACTCATCAAGGCTCTATATGGAGGACAAGTCAACCAACACGACCGAGAATATAAGAAATTCAATGAAAATTATTGAGGACAACAACCTTAATACCGATATTACAATTGTGACGGACGGTTTTCATCAGCTCAGAGCGAGGATAATCTGCTCACAACTCGGTATAAAAGGAAATGTCGGAGCAGTCAGCTCCGACACAAGACTTTTGTATGTCCCTACTTATGCTGTTCGTGAGTGGTTCGCTCTTCCGTTTCAGCTTCTGTTTCGGTAGTCACAATCTCGGTGATGTCACCGTTTGTGTCAAAATGAGGCTTTGTCCTGTGACAGTTTGCAAACTCAAGCGGATAAACCTCATGCTCCGTAACATCAACAATAGGGGAAATCTCCTTTTTGCTGTTCCGTGACGGCAACTCAACAGGATAATTTTCATTCCGTCTGTTGCCCTCGTTATGATTAATGTCGTAAAAACTCAAAATAAAAACCACCTTTCCGTGAGGTGGTTTTATTTTTTGCAAAATTTTAAATTATATGCAGAGGAAGAATTTAATTTGTATCGCTTTTCAGTTCGAGAATATAGTCGGTTGAAACTTTGTAGAGCTTTGCAAGCAATATAAGCACCTCTGACGGCACATCACGGTTTCCGTTTTCATACCTGAAATACTGCGGCTGTTTCATACCGAGATATTCCGCAACATCTTTTTGCGTCATATCGTGGTCCTCACGCAATTCCCTTATCCTTTTATAATAAGGCATTTTATCACCCTTTTTAATTATTTACTATTGACAGAATAACATTCTTTGTGATAAAATTTTCGTATGATAACCAAATGGTTATAAACGACGGCAGAATTCAGAACTTATTATTATGTTTGCGTTGCATATCTTAGTGTGATGCGAACTGTATGGTCTGTATCGGAGATATTAATGTAATAGAAACGCATTATTGTTATTCATTATTTGTTGCATTGTTATCCTCACGCAATTCTCTTATCTGTTTATAATAAAGCAATTTATCACATTTTTATCTGTTTGCTATTGACAGAATAACATTCTTTGTGATAGAATTATTATAAGGTAACCGAATAATTATAAACAGTAGGATGATGTGGAGGTATCTTCTTATATTGTCACTCGCTGTTTATATAATGTTGATTATCAAATTCAGTTTCGGTGTATTTTGGGTTGAAAATGCACTATATTTCTAAGGGGAGATTTTAATATGGCAAAGAAACTCATCAGTATTATGACATTGTGCGTTCTTATGGCAGTAAGCGTATTCAGCGCTTTTGCGGCTGAGAATGAAACAGAAAATGCTCTTGTTTATGGCGATGTGAATCTTGACGGTGATATCTCAATTGTTGATGCTACAGACATACAGAAATATATTGTCGGTTCTGTAGAATTAACAGAGGTCGGTCAGAAGCTTGCCGATGTTGACAGTGACGACAGAATTACTGTTATGGATGCAACTGCAATTCAGAAGTATATTGCTAAGCTTGACGGCTACGGAGTAACCGGTCAGGAATATGTCGCTGAATAATTGTGAATCAAAATTACAGCCATAATAATAAAGTCCCGAAGTTTTTGTGTGTAACTTCGGGACTTTATTATGTTTTGAAATAGGGCATATGTTATGAAAACATAAAGTTTCATATATTTGTTCGGTTTGGTTATGAAACCAAACCGATTGGTAGCCTTGCTACCGCCGCTACATACAACACATAACTTTCATTACATCAAAAAAATTTTTTGTTAAACATAAAATTCTATAAAGGCGGGCGTCCGATGAACGCCCCTACAGAATGACAATTATTTGTATATGGACAATTATTTGTATATAAATAAAAACAGTCGGGAAGACATTGTTTTGCATTATGCAAACTGTCTTCCCGACATTCATTTTACATTTTCAATTTTTAATTTTCAATTTGCATACTTTCGCTCGGGAGATAGAGTATATGCAACGCACAAACTATCTACACGAACAGGGTGCAGCGACACGCTGCTTACATGCTTTCGGGGCAAGAAATATTGAACATTGTAAGAACATTCTTGATAACTGCTCTTACGCAGTCGCAGAGTGCAAGTCTTGCTTGCATAAGACCTTCTTCTTCACCCTTAACACGGCAAGCGTTGTAGAACTTGTGGAAAAGTGTTGCAAGCTGTGTTACATAACGGGTAACCTTGGTCGGATCGTAATCCTTTGCCGCACTGATGATTTCGTTAGTGTATGACGCAAGGTGATTGATGAGTTCCTTTTCTTCGGGAGCTGTGAGGAGTGCAAGCTCTGCATCTGTACATTCTCTCGGAGAAATGCCCTCTTTTGCAAGTGACTTGAAGATACTGCAAATTCTTGCGTGTGCATACTGAACATAATAAACAGGATTCTGGTTGTCCTGACTTACTGCAAGGTCAAGATCAAAATCCATCTGTGTGTTAGCCTCTTTGGTGTTAAAGAGGAATCTTGCGCTGTCAACAGGCACTTCGTCAAGCAAATCGCCAAGCTGAATAGCCTTGCCTGTACGCTTGCTCATTCTTACAAGTTCACCGTCTTTTACAAGCTTAACAAGCTGCATAAGAACAACATTGAGTTTGTCACCGTCATAGCCGATAGCGTCCATTGCACCCTTCATTCTCATAACATGGCCGTGGTGGTCTGCACCCCAAACATCAATAAGGGTTGTGAACCCACGGTCAAACTTGTTCTTGTGGTATGCAATGTCGGCTGTGAAGTATGTCGGGTTGCCGTTCTTACGGATAAGAACATCGTCCTTTAATTCGAGATTGTCAATGTATTTCTGTGACTTGCCTTCTTTGAGAAGTTTCTGTGTGAGTACCTCTTTGTTCTTGTACCAAACAGCACCCTCTTTTTCGTAGGTAAGTCCCTTTTCTGTGAGAAGGTCAACAACTGCCTTAACAGCACCGCTCTTGTGAAGTTCGCTTTCAAAGAACCACTTGTCATAGAAAATCTTGTATTTTTCCATATCAGCCTGCATCTTCTTGATGTTCTTCGGAAGTGCATAGTCAACGAGAGCTTTCTTGCGTTCTTCTGAACTTACATTGACAAGGCTGTCGCCGTTCTTGTCGGCATATTCTTTTGCAAGGTCCTTGATGTCCTCGCCCTGATAGCCGTCCTCAGGAAATTCGATTTCATCACCCTTGAAAATCTGAAGATATCTTGCCTCAAGTGAACAGCCGAACTTTTCAATCTGATTGCCGGCATCGTTTACATAAAATTCACGCCATGCGTTGTAGCCTGCTTTGTCAAGAACAGCGGCAAGACAGTCGCCGAGAGCGCCGCCTCTTGCGTTGCCCATGTGCATAGGACCTGTCGGGTTGGCTGATACAAACTCAACCATAACCTTTTCATCTCTGCCGTATTCACTTCTGCCGTATGCCTCGGGATTTGCAAGAATTTCTCTGATTACTGCAGAGTAGAATCCTGTGCCGAGGAAGAAGTTGATGAATCCCGGACCTGCTGTTTCAAAGCGGTCAAACATTGTACCCTCAAGGTTAAGGTTTGATGTGATAGCCTGTGCAATTTTGAAAGGAGGCATACGGAATGCCTTTGCGCCTGCCATTGCCGCATTTGTTGCAAAGTCACCGTGACTTCTGTCGGCAGGTGTTTCAATGATGAACGGAGCGGCCTCTGCCTGCGGAAGTTCACCGTTTGCGATTGCTTTTTCAATAGCGTTTTCAATTGCCTTTTTAAGCTGTTGTACAGCAAGTGCGTATGTATCCATATCAATCTACCTCATTTTCAAACTTTTCTTTTTCTTCAACAGTAATTTTAAACTTGTTTTCGCTCACAAGGTCATTGTTGAAATCAAGCGTGTAGCTGACTTCAAGCGTACCGCCGTTTTTGGTGAGAGAGTTGTTCATAGTTTTTGTGAAAACTCCTATCATAAGGTCACCTGCAGGCGTCTGGTACAGGCATTGATGCCTTCTGCCTTTTTCAAGCATAAGCTGTGAACGCATAGGACCTTTGCGTGTGATTGTGACCATATCGCCCTGAACCTTGATGAGATTGTCATAAAAGCTCTGCGGTGCGTCCTCGTCATATTCCTTGTAGCCTATGTAACAATGATCTTTCTTCATCAGAAAGTTTCCTTCTGTGAGAACCTCAATTCTGTCACTGTCATCGTCAAGAATCTGTTCGCCCAGAATGGAAATCATATATTTACCTTTATTCTTTTCTTTATCTGCCATAGCTTTCCTCATTAATACTGTTCAATGTCAATCTGTGTAACAGTATGCTCCATATCTCTGCCGAGAAACAGTCCTGCAACGCTTTTGAAGCCGTCGGGAGTGTCGCTGACATAAAATTCGGGAGTCTGATGCACACCGTCTGTGTTGAGCAGATTGTTTTCTCTGAGAATTTTTGCGCAATAGATTGCAGTTTCATATCCCGAGTCAACAAGTGTAACACCGTCACCCATAAAGTCAGCAATTGCGTCACGCAAAAGCGGATAGTGAGTACATCCGAGAATGAGAGTGTCAACGCCTGTTTCCTTGAGTTCGGAAAGATATCTTCTGATGACAAGTCTTACAATCTGGTCGTCACGACAGATGAAACCGTTTTCAACAAGCGGAACAAAAAGGGGACAAGCCTGCTCATAAACCTTGTATTTCGGGTTAAGCTTTTCAAGACGGAGCTTGTAGCTGTGGCTCGAAATAGTTGCGGCAGTACCGATAATTCCGATTTTTCCGTTCTTTGTTTTTTGGTCTGCAATGAATGCGGTTGGGTTTACAACACCCGTGTATGGAACGGGAAGCTTTTCTTCAAGCATATCACCTGCAACCGAACTTACCGTGCCGCAGGCTGCAACAACTGTTTTGACATTGTGTTTCAACAGAAAGTTTGCATCCTGAAGGGCATACTTTGAAATTGTTTCACGACTTCTGTTGCCGTAGGGTACTCTTCCCGTATCTCCAAAGTATATTATTTTCTCGTTTGGCAGCACATGTAAAAACTCTTTTACAGCGCTGAGTCCGCCTAATCCTGAGTCAAAAACTCCGATAGCATCTTGACAAGACATAATAAAACCTTCTTTTACATTAATATACAGCTTAAATAATAACACAATAATGTGCATCTTGCAAGTCAAAACCTTTGACAAATCTGTTATTTAATTGTATAATCTAATAAATACCCCTTGCGTCCGTTATCGGTGAGGGGCAGTTCAGAATTTCAGCGGAAGAAATATCTTCTGCCAAAACTTTGAAAAACACATATTTAACAGACTAATCCGAGAGGAAGATTAAGTTGGAATTTAAAAAAGCTTTTGACTATATCGTTGGCAAGGTTGAAGAAGAACTTGTAAAACAGAACTATACAAAGCAGAAGGTTGTTGCTGAAAACGACAACGAACTCGTTTCACTTTTTACAAGCACATCACTTGCTTATTCGGTAGTGTATTATAAGGATAAGGAGCAGATGGTACTCCGCTCATGCACAATGACCGATGAAGGTCCCGATAATGAATGGAAAACACTTGCAACTTGGCTCTATGACGAAACAGTAGGCACTCAGAAGGATGCCGACAGTATTGCAAACGACTTTATCGAAGGCGTTTCGGGTACTCTTGCAATCAAAAGAGCAAAGCAGGTTAAGCAGAAAAAGAAAAAGGATGATGACGGCAATGCCGATCCAAAATTCCTTGCAAAGCGTTTTGTAACATATTTCCCCGAACTTCGTGAAGAAATCAAAAACGAAGAGGATTGTTACTTCCCGTTTAGAGGCGCAACATTCGCAAAAGAGCATATTGCTCCTAAACTTCCGACATATATAAAGCGTGCAAACAAGAACGAAATCGAGAAGTTTGCAAATGTGTTCAATGTTCAGTACAACAACGGCGATGTTGACACAAGAGCAATCATCACAATCGTTTTGCTCAACTCACTTGATGACGCTGAGTACAACACACTTTATGAGCATTTCAGCGATGACCTCAAGG
>CACXYD010000037.1 GCA_902771755.1 uncultured Ruminococcus sp.
TCAATTCGACAACAAAACAAGCGACAGTTTAATTCTCTGTCGCTTGTAATTATACTTTATTCTATTTTTTCGGGTTACCCCAACTATTGACATTGAGCCTTATTAAATTAATTCAGAAATTACTTGCCCTCTTTAACAACATCTCTGATAGTCTTTGCAAGGTGGGGCTGTGTAAGACCGAACTTGTCAAGAAGTTCAAGAGCAGGACCGCTGTAACCGAAACGATCGTTTACACCAATCTTTGTAACCTTAACAGGACACTCTGCACTTACAACATCACAAACAGCGTCGCCAAGACCGCCGATAACATTGTGTTCCTCAATTGTGATGATTCTGCCTGTTTCCTTTGCAGCCTTAACGATGATATCTCTGTCGATAGGCTTGATTGTGTGGATGTTGATAAGACGAGCGTTAATACCTTCAGCCTCGAGTTCCTTAACAGCTTTTAAAGCCTCGTTTACAACAAGACCTGTTGCGATAACAGCCACATCATTACCCTCGTGGAGAGTAATACCCTTACCGAGTTCAAATGTGTAAGTTTCGGGATCGTTAAAGCTGTCAATGGCAAGTCTGCCAAGACGGATATAAACAGGACCGTTGTACTCGATTGCAGCCTTTGTAGCCGCCATCATCTCGTAGTGGTCAGCCGGGTTAAGAATAACCATACCCGGAATTGTACGCATAATGCCGATATCTTCAAGGCACTGATGAGTAGCACCGTATTCACCTGTTGAAATACCTGCATGGCTGCCGGCAATCTTAACATTGAGATGAGGATAAGCAACAGAGTTACGAATCTGCTCAAATGCTCTGCCTGTTGCAAACATTGCGAATGATGCGGCAACGGGGATTTTGCCTGCTGCTGCCATACCTGCAGCAACACCTACCATATTGCCCTCGGCAATACCGCAGTCAAAAAATCTTTCGGGGAATTCTTTCTTGAAGATTCCTGTCTTTGTAGCAGCTGCGAGGTCTGCGTCAAAAACGATAATATCTTTATTTGTCTTTGCAAGCTCACAAAGAGCCATACCAAAGCTTTCTCTTGTAGCCTTTTTAATTACCTGTGCCATCAGCAGTTGCCCTCCAATCTGTCAATTTCAGCCTGAAGCTCGGCAGTAGCCTGTTCATACTGTTCCTTGTTAGGAGCAGTGCCGTGCCAGCCAACCTGATTTTCCATAAATGAAACGCCCTTGCCCTTGATTGTCTTGGCAAGAATTGCAGTAGGCTTGCCCTTTACTGTCTTAGCCTATCTGATTGAAGTCATGACCGTCAATTTTGATTACTTCAAAACCAAAGCTTTCAAACTTCTTGTCGAGAGGTTCAATACCTGCAACTTCTTCAACTGTACCGTCAATCTGGAGTCCGTTCTGGTCAACGATTACAACGAGATTGTCAAGCTTGTTGTGAGATGCAAACATTGCAGCCTCCCAAACCTGACCTTCTTCAACTTCACCGTCACCGAGAACTGTATATGTGCGATAGCTCTTGTTATCAAGCTTAGCCGCAAGTGCCATACCGCAGGCAGCCGAAATACCCTGACCGAGTGAGCCTGTGCTCATATCAATACCGGGAGTACCCTTCATGTCGGGATGCCCTTGGAGCATAGCGCCTACATGACGGAGCTTTGTAAGCTCGTCCCATTCAAAAAAGCCCTTGAGTGCAAGTGTTGCATAAAGAGCCGGGCAGCAGTGACCTTTTGAAAGAACAAAACGATCTCTGTCCTGCATATCGGGATTTTTAGGATCAACATTCATTTCCTTAAAGTAGAGATATGTGAAAATATCTGCTGCCGAAAGCGATCCGCCGGGATGACCTGATTTGGCATGGTAAGTGCCGAGAATTGCGCCCATTCTTGACTTTGCAGCAAGAATTTGGAGCTGCTTGATTTCTGAACTATCCATTTAATAAACCATTCCTTTCAGAATTTTGCGTAACACACGACCGTGTTATACACACCTATTTTAATTATACACAATCCAACGCAAATTTCAACATTTTTTTTGGATTTTCCAAAAATCGGACAAATTCCTTAAATTCACCCTTGAAGAAATAAATATTTATGATATAATTTTTATGTTATCATCAAATTTTATTCCATTAAAAATTTTGATGGGTGATCATTTGGTTCATTACTACAACCGTTTGGAGGGAACAACAATGTTGCTTGCGGCTGATGTCGGAAACACCAATGTCAAACTCGGCATTTTTGACGGAGATAATTTAAAATTCAAACTTCGTTTTTCAACCGATGAAAACAAAACAAGTGACGAGCTTGCCGTTGAACTTTTCACATTTTTGCAGATTTATAACATTGATGCAAAAAGCATTGACGGTGCTATTATAAGCTCTGTTGTTCCGAAATTCACATACAATCTCAGAAGTGCGATTATGACCGTTACAGGCAAGAAAAGTCTGCTCATCGGTCCCGGACTCAAGACAGGTCTTGACATCAAGATTGAGCATCCCGAAACTTTGGGTGCCGATATCGTTGCAGGCTGTGTGGGTGCGTGTGAAAAGTACGGCGGCCCTCTCATTATGATTTTTATGGGAACGGCAACGGCAATTGTCTATGTTGACGCCAACAACGCATATCACGGAGGTGCAATTGCCCCCGGTATGGGAATTTCGCTTGATGCACTCACAAATCAGGGTGCGTTGCTTTCTTCGGTTGATATGAAAGCTCCAAAGAAAGTAATTTCATCAAACACTTCCGACTGCATTCGTTCGGGTATTATGTTCGGAACGGCTTGTATGCTTGACGGAATGGTTGATATGTTTACCGAGGAATGCAAAACGGAATGCAAGGTTATTGCCACAGGCGGTCTTGCTCCGCTTGCAATCAAGAACTGCCGTCACGATATTATCTTTGATGAGAATATTATTCTTGACGGACTTAAAATTATTTACGAGAGAAACAAAAAATAAAAACAACTTAATATACAACTTGTTTTTGAATTATTAATTTGATACAACGGGGTTTTCCCCTTGTAAATATTATTTGCGTTTCACCTGCGGAAAATGAGCGGGGAAACAGCAGGAGGAATTTTTTATGAACAAGACAGGAACACAAAAGACTTACAGACTCGTGGGACTTGCAATTCTCACAGCGCTCATTGTTGTTGTACAGGTACTTGCAACCTTCTTCCCAATGAAGCCCGTATCAATCACACTTGCGCTTATTCCGATTGTAATCGGTGCGGCTCTTTACGGCAAGGGTGCAGGCGCATATCTCGGTGCGGTATTCAGCGTTGTTGTAGTTCTTATGTGCGTATTCGGCTTTGATGTCGGTGGCGCAATGGTATGGAATGCAAATCCGTTTATGTGCATTGTTGTTTGTATGCTCAAAGGTACAGCCGCAGGATTTTGCTCAGGTGTTGTTTACCGTGCAGTAAGCAAAAAGAATTCAACTGTTGCAGCAGCACTTGCAGGCATTGTTTCACCTATTGTAAATACAGGCATCTTTATTCTTGGCTTACTTCTCTTCTTCAGACCTGTTCTTGAAGTATGGGCAGGCGGCACAGACATTGTTTACTACGCTCTTATCTCACTTGCAGGTATCAACTTCCTTATTGAGCTTGGTGTAAACCTTATAGTAAACCCTGTTATCGTAAGAGTAGTCAATGTTGTTCAGAAGAACCACACAAAATAATTAACATTCAAAAACGGGCGGTTATAACAATCGCCCGTAATTTTTTCACATTATTAAATTTTAAAAATCGGTGATGTTATGCAAAAGAAAATTCTTGAACTTATAACAAAAACAGACGGTTATGTTTCGGGCAGTGAAATTTCCGAACAGCTTGGAGTGTCAAGACAGGCAGTTTGGAAAGCAATTAACAATCTCAAGGAACAGGGCTACAAGATTGACTCTGTAACAAACCGTGGATATCGCCTTGTTGCCTATCCCCCACACCTCAACGAGCCTGCAATCAGAAAGTATCTGAAAACTTCCGTAATCGGCAAAAATCTCATCGTGCTTGACGAAGTGGGTTCAACAAACGATTACCTCAAAAAGCTTGGTGCAGACGGTTGCGAAAACGGCACGGTTGCCGTTGCCAGAGAACAAACTCAGGGCAAGGGCAGACTCGGCAGAGTTTGGAAAGCAAAAAAAGATGACAGCATCACCTTTTCGTTTTTGTTAAGACCAAAGATTGCCCCGTCCGAGGTCTCGTCAATCACTCCGCTTGCAGGTCTTGCGGTCTGCAAAGCAATCCGAGAATTCACGGGACTTGACTGCCGTATCAAATGGCCGAACGACATCATCATCGGCAAGAAAAAGCTTGTCGGTATTCTAACCGAAATGAGTGCCGAATTTGACGCAGTTGAATATGTAATTACAGGCATCGGAATCAATGCCGACACTCAGGATTTTCCCGATGACATAAAGGAAAAGGCTACATCAATTTACCTCGCAACAGGCGGTCATTTTGACAAGAACAAATTCTTTGCCTGCGTGCTTAACCACATTGAAGAAGAATTCATCAAAAACGATTTAAAGCTTTCCCCTGTCGCATTAAAGGAATACACAAGCCTTTGCGCAACAGTCGGCAGAGATATAACATTCACCAAAAACGGAAAACCCGTTACCGCAAAAGCTGTGGGAGTAAACCCTGACGGCGAGCTTATTGCAGAACTTCCCAATAAAACCACCAAACTTATCAACTCAGGCGAAGTAACCGTACAAGGCATCTACTAAATTGAAAGTTGAAAATTGAAAATGTAAAATTACGGTCAACGGTACACCTTAACAACAGTTTGTTTGTTGGTGTTTTTTGGTGTGTCGTCTTGATTAAGGAGTATGGTGCTTACTGCTTTTGGCTTGAATTTGGAATCAAATTTCTTGACAATAGAATGTAATTTTGATATATTATCTATGGCATTTACTGTATTTGTGAGGGAGCTAGGGATTTGTTTCTGAACTCTAACGCTTGCAGTAAATGCCTTTTCTATATTTTAGAGCTGATAAGCTCTTTTAAGTGTCGCATTACTGTTAGGATTATTCATTGCTTCTACATACAAATTTAAAACCTCCCTTCCTTTTCCTATATCAGCAACAGCATAAAAGCCGTGCATAAACAAGGCATTAGGTGATTTTGGTTTTCCAATGCTATATGTATCAAATAAAAACAGTTTTTTTATTATATCGTTAATATAGGGTAAATATTCTAATGCCGCTTTATTTCTAATGCCATTATGTGATTTTGTTTCATTAAAGATTGCAGTATGCTGCCATTTTCAACACAAAAAGTAATACAACAAAGCAATTGCATCAGGTAACCAAATAAGGTTCCGGTGCAATTGCTTTTCTTTATGAAAACTAAAGTCTATCCGTAGCGGCGAACCGTGTTCGCCATTTGATTCGGTTGCAAAACCAAATTAACTTTATAGGTGTTCATCATCCACTTGCAGGTAATGGCACAAAACATATTCGCTAAAAATCAAAAAGCAGAGAACATCAACATAGATATTCTCTGCTTTTGTTATTTATTTGATTTTTCAATTCTTGATTTTGCATAAGCAAATTTAATTGAAGATTCCAATATGTATTTGGCTAAATCGGGAGCATTTCTTGACCGTTTAAGAGCGATTATATCATCAATTATTTTTCTATACGAAGTAATTTCAGAATCAGACCAAGTTCCGAATAACTTTTCTTTTTCAATTAAAGCAGGAGATATACCGCACTTTGTGGTGTACAAATTGCTGCCTTTCCTGTCAAAAAGTTTTATATCATCAAAAACATTTTGCTCATAAATTATATCAAGGTTATCACAAATAGCATCAACAACATTATCATGATCTTCTTTCGCCGTTGCACGAGGAACCATTCCAAGTTCTATATTATTTTCATATCTGTATATAGTGCTTTCATATGAAATTTCTTTTTTTACTGATATTATATGCAACTCCACACTATAGCCCTTATTTTTCAACATTCGGCAAGTGTTTAAAGGAATCTCGGCAGTTCTCAATGTTCCCTCTATAACCAGATTGTATTTCATATTGCTTAAATCCGATATAAGCTTTTCTACAACTTCATTTATAAACGGCTGTGTATGTCTTTGAGCTAAAGTTCCGAATTCAGCTTGTATTTCATTGAATCGTGGATGAGAATTACGATAGGCATCTGCATTTATGATTATAATATTCGGATTTTCAATCATCAAATTTCTCTGTAAGCCTGTCTTTCCTGCCCCGGGCTGACCACCGAGAATATATGCCTTAGGGTTTCTGTCAGGTGATTTAGATTTAATGATTCTGTGAATTATTTTTTTATAAGCTTTGTCGAACTCCGCTTCCGAATAGTTCATAATCAAACACCCGACATTACAGAATCTGAAATATGTTTAATTATTGAATCAAATTCCTTTATATTTTTCAATAATAACTCATATTGTTCAATGCTGTCGCAGAGTAAAATTTTAGTGTTATAATCACACAAATCGTCATAAATATTTTTTATGCAATCCAAAGCCGATTCCGAATCAAGATAATCTTCATACTTTGCCATAACAGAATTTGCGTATTCATACAAAGCTTCACATTTAGCTGTTACAAGATAATCTATTTTTTTCATAAATAACTCCTTTCACTCTACAATAATAACTCGTTTACATTATTATATGTTAAAAATAGCAGAAATGCAAGTTTAACAGTCATCGGCAACCAATACAATTTTATACCACACAAACAACAAGGGCATCCGAAAAACGGATGCCCTTTAAATTTTATACAGAATATTCGGTTATAAATTACTTGAAGTATTTTACGCCGCTTTCAAAAATCTGCTGGTCTTTTGCGAACGGAACATTCTTATAAAGGTTTTCGCCCTTTCTTTCGCTGTGTCCCATTTTACCGAGGACTCTGCCGTCAGGTGATGTGATACCCTCGATTGCACAAACAGAACCGTTGAGGTTGAACTCAATGTCGCTGCTTGGGTTGCCTGCAAGGTCAACATACTGTGTTGCAATCTGACCGTTCTTTGCAAGTTCTTTTACAGTTTCAACATCAGCCATAAATCTGCCTTCACCGTGTGATACGGGAACTGCAAACACATCGCCTGCGTTGACATTTGCAAACCACGGTGACTTAACAGAAGTAACTCTTGTGTAAGCCATATGTGAAATATGTCTGCCGATTGTGTTGAATGTAAGTGTCGGATCGTTTGCTTTAAGCTCTCTGATTTCGCCGTAAGGAACAAGTCCGAGTTTGATAAGAGCTTGGAATCCGTTACAGATACCGAGCATAAGACCGTCACGATTCTTGAGGAGATTATTAACCTGCTCTGCAATTCTCGGGTTGCGGAATGTTGTTGCAATGAACTTACCTGAACCGTCAGGCTCGTCACCGCCTGAGAAACCGCCAGGGAGCATAATCATCTGTGACTTTGCGATGAGTTTTTCCATCTCGTCAATTGTTTCTTCGATATCATTTGAAGAAAGGTTCTTGACGATGAGCATTTCAACATTTGCGCCTGCTTTTTCAAATGCTCTTGCTGTATCAACTTCGCAGTTTGTACCCGGGAATACAGGGATAAATACAGTAGGCTTTGCAACCTTGATTGCAGGTGAAGATGTATTTCTCTCGCTGTAAAGCGGAACATCAACTTCGATTTCAGGCACTTCAGCCTTTGTCGGGAATACCTTTTCAAGCGGAGCAGTCCACTTTTCGAGGAGTGTGGAAAGTTCGATTTCCTTGCCGTTTACTGTAATCTTTGCATCGTCTGTAACTGTACCGAGGTCATAGTGAAGAACATCGTCCGAAAGCTCTGCACCGTCTGCAAGTTCGATAACGAGTGAACCAGAAAGAGGAGCGAAAAGCTCGTCATTTGTGAGTTCGTTTGCAAACTTAAAGCCAAAGCCGTTACCGAAACAAGCCTTACATACGCTTGCGGCAGTACCGCCCTCTTTAACAACCGATGCAGAAAGCACTTTGCCGTCCTCGCAGAGAGCATAAACAGCGTTGTACATTTCGATAAGCTTATCCCATACAGGCATAAGTGTTTCTTTATTTTCCGGAACGGGAACAAAGATAACCTTTGAACCTGCGTTCTTAAATTCTGTTGAAATTGTCTTAGATGCCTTTGTCATTGCAACGGCAAAACTTACGAGTGTAGGCGGAACATCAATGTCCTCAAATGTACCTGACATACTGTCCTTACCGCCGATTGACGGAAGTCCGAGTTTGAGCTGAGCCTGCATAGCACCGAGGAGTGCTGCGGCAGGTTTACCCCAACGGGAAGGAACATCTTTAAGTCTTTCAAAATATTCCTGGAATGTAAGTCTTGCTGTCATCGGGTTTGCACCGATTGCAAGCAACTTTGAAAGTGACTCAACAACTGCATAAGCAGAGCCGTGGAACGGACTCCAGCGTGAAACACCGGGGATATAACCGTAACTCATTGCTGTTGCATCGTCTGTTTCGCCCTTCTCAAGCGGAATCTTTGCAGCCATAGCCTCCTGAGGAGTGAGCTGATTCTTACCGCCGAACGGCATAATTACTGTAGCCGCACCGATTGATGCGTCAAATCTTTCTGCAAGACCAATCTGTGAGCAAACTTCAAGTCTTGACATATTTTCAAGGAATGCCTCGTCAGCAGGCATATCTTTAAGTTTTGCAGGAGCAACCTTGCGGTAGCAGCCTTCCCACTTAGGAGCCTCGATATAAGCCTTTGCAACCTGAGTAACACCGTTTGTGTTGAGAAACTCACGGCTGAGGTCAACGATTGTGTCGCCTCTCCAGTTCATTGTAAGACGAGGACTTTCGGTTACAACTGCAACGGCTGTAGCCTCAAGGTTTTCTTTTGATGCAAGTGAAATAAACTTGTCAACATCTTTTTTATCGAGAACAACAGCCATTCTTTCCTGACTTTCAGAGATAGCAAGCTCTGTACCGTCAAGGCCGTCATATTTCTTTGTTACCTTGTCGAGGTCAACTGTAAGACCGTCGGCAAGTTCACCGATAGCAACGCAAACACCGCCTGCACCGAAGTCGTTACATCTCTTGATGAGTTTTGCAACTTCGGGGTTGCGGAACAAACGCTGAATTTTTCTTTCTGTCGGAGGATTACCCTTCTGAACCTCTGCACCGCAGGTTTCGATTGAGCTTTCATCGTGAGCCTTTGAAGAACCTGTTGCACCGCCACAGCCGTCACGGCCTGTTCTACCGCCGAGAAGTACGATTACATCATCGGGGAGAGGAGTTTCACGAATAACATTTTCCTTTGGAGATGCGCCGATAACAGCGCCGATTTCCATTCTCTTTGCAACATAGCCCTGATCGTAAAGTTCAGTTACCTGACCTGTTGCAAGACCGATCTGGTTACCGTATGAGCTGTAACCCTGAGCGGCACCTGTTGTGATTTTGCGTGAAGGGAGCTTGCCGTGCATTGTGTCCTTGAAAGGAATTGTCGGATCGCCCGAACCTGTAACACGCATAGCCTGATATACATATGAACGGCCTGAAAGCGGATCACGGATTGCACCGCCAAGACAAGTTGCGGCACCGCCGAAAGGCTCGATTTCTGTCGGGTGGTTGTGGGTTTCGTTCTTGAACTGAACGAGCCACTGTTCTGTTTTGCCATCTATAGTAACGGGAACCTGAATTGAGCAGGCATTGATTTCTTCACTTTCGTCAAGGTCGGGGATGAGTCCCTTTTTCTTGAGCGACTTCATACCGATGAGAGCCATATCCATAAGTGAAACGATTCTCTTTGTATCCTTGCCGTAAACCTCGTCACGGGTTGCATAATACTCGCTGAGTGCATCCTCGATAACCTTGCCGAGAGCAGACTTTTCAATCTCAATTTCTTCAAGTCTTGTGAGGAATGTTGTGTGGCGGCAATGGTCTGACCAGTATGTGTCAATTACACGAAGTTCTGTAACTGACGGATCACGGTGCTCTGTATCTCTGAAGTAATCACGGCAGAACTTGAGGTCTGCAAGTGTCATTGCAAAGCCCATTGAATCGTAATACTTCTGCATCTCATCGTCATTCCAGCTGATGAAACCCTCTACCCTCTTAACATTTTCGGGAACGGGAATTTCCATGTCAAGCGTCTTTGGTTTTTCAAGAGATGCAAGACGGCTTTCAACAGGGTTGATGAGGTACTCCTCAACTTTTACAAGTTCTTCGTCTGTAATATTGCCCTTGAGAGCAATTACTCTTGCTGTAAGAACCTTGCAACGCTCGCCCTGAGTAAGGAGCTGAACACACTGCTCGGCAGAGTCGCCACGCTGATCGTACTGACCGGGGAGATACTCCATTGCGAATACCTTCCAGCCGTCCTCAACGGGGAGAGTTTCTTCATAGATTACATCGGCGTTAGGCTCTGACAAAACAATGGTTTTCGCCTTGTCATATTCTTCCTTAGTAAGTCCCTCAAGATCGTAACGCACAATGTAACGAAGATCTTCGACAGACTTCATACCGAGGTTGTGGCGGATGTCCCAAAGCGTCTGCTTTGCAAGAACATTGAAGCCATCCTTTTTTTCAACAAAAATTCTGATTACTTCTGACATAATTCATTCACCTGCTTAATTAAGATATAAAACAAAATAAATCCCGTCTGATAACCTGTATCACATCACATAATACCACATTCGACTATTTTTTTATTTCATTTAAGGCATTAAAAGGTATTCTGTAAAAGTAAAATTAAATGCACACAGAAAAAGCGGTCAGACAAAGCAAAATGCCGTCTGACCGCACAATATAATCATATTTAATCGCCTTTGAGAAAATCTTTGTAAAATTCTTCAAAACTGCCGTTTTTGTAGTCCGAATAATCCTTATTCTGTCTGTTTACGATTGTGTCTGTAATGAGGTATGTATCAAAGCCGAGTTTTGCACTGCACAAATCCTCGTCAACATCATTGCCGATCATAATGCTTTCTTCGGGCTTGATATTCTGCTTTTTGCAGATTTCTTCAAAATATTTGAGATTCGGCTTGCAACAACCAAAGTTTTCGTATGTTGTAACAAGTTCAAAATCATCGGGAGAAACTCCTGCCCATTCAAGTCTGCGTTTTGTTGCAACAAACGGGAAAATCGGATTTGTTGCGGCAATAAGTCTGCCACCGTTTTTCTTAATGAAATCAATACTTTTCTTTGCATAAGGAGTAAAGCTTGTGGCATCTTTCGGAGCGATAAACTCGTTTTCGTAATAATCGGTAAAAAGGTCATCAAACTTTTCAAGGTCGGTACCGCTGACTTTGCCGGCTGTTTCCCAGAAAACCTCACGGTTTGTACAGCTGTTATCGTTCTTTGTCATAGCGTCCGTACCTGCCCACATTGCCTTGATAAGGGTGTCGGGTTCAATTTTTATAACGGGAATACAACGCTTGCAGAGCGATGAAAAATACAGCTTTACGAATTTTTCCATGTCCATAGGAAGCAAAGTTCCGTCCAAATCAAAAAGATAATTCTTATACATTCACATACCGTTCCTTTCAATTTATGCACAAATATTATACAAAATCTTAATTTAGATTGCAAGGAAAAATTTTTCGGTATATACTATAGTCAGCAAAAACTGAGGTGATAAGATGAAAATAGTTTTAACAGACGCACAGACCGTTCTTGACGATATTGTAAATGCCGATGTGCTTAATCAGTTTGGCGAAGTTGAATCGTTCGGTCTTTTGAAATATGAAGAAGTTGCAGAGAAAATTGCAGACGCAGATATGGTTGTGTGCAACAAAACCTTGCTTGATTCACACACAATGCGACTCGCAAAAAATCTGAAATACATCGGACTTTTTGCAACAGGCTACAACAACATTGACCTTGACTACTGCACCAAAAACGGCATAACCGTCTGCAACGCAGGTTCATACTCGACAAATGCGGTCGCACAGCACACATTTGCGTTGATTCTTGAACATTTCAATCACACGGCAGAATATAATCAGTTTGTTCAGGACGGAAAGTGGAAAAGGAGCAAAACTTTTTCACCGTTTGTATATCCGCTGAATGAGCTTGCAGGCAAAACACTCGGTATTGTCGGACTCGGCAACATCGGAAAGGCAGTTGCAAAGATTGCAAACGCATTCGGAATGAATGTAATCGCATCAAGCAGAACTCCGAAAAATATTGACGGAATCAAGGATGTTTCGTTTGACGAACTTCTTGAAACAAGCGACATTGTAAGCGTTCATTGTCCGCTCAATGTGCAGTCGGAAAATATGTTTGACAAAAATGCCTTTGCCAAAATGAAGCAGGGTGCATTGTTTGTAAACACGGCAAGAGGCGGTGTTATGGTAGAAGAAGATTTGCTTGAGGCACTCGAAAGCGGTCACCTCGGCGGTGCGGCAATTGACACACTCAAGGTTGAACCTATGGTTGAGAACTGCATTCTTATGGGCGCAAAAAATTGCATCATCACCCCCCACATCGCATGGGCGCCCGTTGAAACCCGAGAGCGCCTTATGGGCATAGTTTCGGACAACATCAAGAATTTTCTGAACGGAAATCCAACGAATAAAGTAAACTAACGGCAAACTGCCGCACGCACAGCCAGTAGGGGCGTTCATTGGACGCCCGCAAGTAACGGCACAAATTATATGTTAAAATATATTTTATAAATGTCACAATATAATTGTTCTACTGTAGCGGCGAACCTCGTTCGCCAATCATTTCGTGTGCAAACACGAAATGAATAAGTAAATGTACAAATTTTTTGGCAATAAAATTACTAATGTAAATATAAAATCCGTTGGCTTGTCGAATTGATTATAAATCAATTCGATTGGCGAACGAGGTTCGCCGCTACAAAATAACGATAATTCTATT
>CACXYD010000038.1 GCA_902771755.1 uncultured Ruminococcus sp.
TCATTTCCATTCTGCTTACAATTTTTTTGCCCTTATCGTTGGTTACAAAACTCATTCCGACAAGCGCACTTTTCAGTGCATTTTCCTTGTCGCTCTTTTCTCTTTCTTTTTGTTCTTTATAGGCTTTCATTTGCGTTACAAGTACCTCGTAGTAAACAGTACACCTGTTCTCGCTGAGTTTGCTTGTAATACGCCTGTCACACCTGAGTTCAAGACAGTAGGTTAAATCTTTTTTCAAAAGGTGGACAAACGGATTCCACCAAAAGATTCCGCAATAAATTTCCGTCAGCAGTTTAATCCAAATATCCTTGTTTTTTATATGACAGCATTCGTGCATTGCGATATATTCAAAATCCCTGTCGTCAAATTCACGATTCGGAAAAAGAATAACGGGCTTGAAAAATCCGTATGTAACAGGGGAGATAACGCAATCGGTAATTTTCAGTTTAACATTTCTTCTGATTCCACACTTTTGTGAAACGAGGTCAAGCTTAGCCTGCATCTCGGGTGTGCAATCAATAACATTTGCTTTTAAAGTTTTGACTGCTTTGTAATACTTAATCATTACCCGTGAAATGCATATCACACTTCCGACAATCCATACTGCCACAAGCAGGTTGAGCAATGTGAATTTAGGAACAAACAGTGCTTCTTTGTCGGGAGTCAGAACATCCATTATTGTGGCATACACATTTTGGTCGCAAAATGTATGTGTAAATTTGAATTCAAACGGCAATGCCATTCTTACAAATGTTACAGCATACAATCCCAAAATTGTATAAAGACCGTAGTAATTACAAAAGGCAATCTTTTTTCTGAAAAAGTAAAGCAGCACTATGAAAATGCTGCTTATTACAATAGAAAACAAGAATGAGTAAAAACTTACTTGCATAAATTATTTGCCGAGTTCTTCACGGCGTTTTTTAAGGAGAGCCTCAAGCTGATCAAAAATTTCTGAGCTTTCAGTCTTTTCGATAAGCTCTGAGAAGAGAGTCGGGATATCGCTGTCTGCAAAGTTAGGTCTGTCAGAAATCTGCTTAATTGCATAAGCGTCCTTTGTCATTGTAGGAACAAAAGTACGGGCATAGTTCTTAGTCATCTGCTTAACGCCGACAACCTTGATCATGTCCTTCTTGAGAAGAGAGTTGATAAGAAGGTTAATGTAGCTCTTTTTCCATGTTTTGTTTACAGCCTTCTTAACAATTTCTGAGCTTGTGAGCGGCTCATCGAGGTCCCACAATAAGTACATAATTTCTTCTTCACTTTTAGTAAGCATAATATTTACCTCCAAAAATTAAGTTTATAAATAATATTAAGCATTTAACTTGATTCAATTATACTATTTGCTACAGAAAAAGTCAATAAAAATCTCAGAAAATTATATGTCATGTGGCAAAAGTACCCTTTTTTGCACACAATGTCAAAATATTACTATAAAAATGCGGAATGTTGTATATTATAAAAAGCATAATATTATGGCTTATTCACTAAAACTTCACAAAACAACAACAAGCCACCGCAAAAATTATTGCGATGACTTGTCTTTTTTATTGAAAATATTCAATTAAGCTATTTTTTGTTCCGAAATCCTTTTCTTTTCCTTTTTATCGTGAATAAGTCTTGCAAGATACACCACGGGAGTGTCAAGCAGACTTGTGAAAATATAGATTACATAGCTTGAAAGAAAGATTGCAACAAGTGTTCCAAAATCATAAGTTCCCCAGAACGCAAAAGCTGTGAACAGGGCTGTGTTAAGAATCTGACTGATGAGTGTTGAACCGTTATTTCTCAGCCACAAAAATCTTCTTTTGTCGCCAAACTTCTTTTCCGTAAACTTCCACCACTTGTGATAAAGCCATACATCAAACAGCTGACTTACCGCATATACAACAAGCGATGCAAAAATCATTCGTGGAGTGTTTGAGAACACCGCCTTGATTGACGGCATAATCGTGTCGTTCGGACTCGGATTGTAAAGCATCCAGCTTTGTGAAAGCACAAGGAAAAATACCGATGACAATATTCCCGTAAGCACGGCCTTGTTGGCAGCTTTTTTGCCCTCACATTCCGAAAGAATATCCGTAATCAGAAATGTTACCGCAAAAAGTACATTTCCGAGTGTCTGTTCCATTGAAAAAGCATTGATGAGGATTAAAACCTCAATGTTTGCAAGGATTGTTGCTATGGCTGAAACGCAGTAAAGTCCCGTTTTGCCGAAAAGTGCATATCCCAAAAGTGCCATTCCGTAGATAAATACTACCGAAAATATAAGTAAAAGTTCATTAATCATATCAGTCACCTACTCCAAAATCTGTGTTGTTAATTAAAATGTCCGCTCTCTCGTTATCCTTATATATAGGATAAATCTTCTGCATAAACTCTTTTATGACAGCTTTGTCGGGTTCAACTCCCGTTGTGTTGTCACACATAATGTTAATGCAGATTCGCTCAAAATACTTTAATCCCAATTCAATATCATTTTGCATGGTTTCGGCTGTCTGCCCTTTAATTCCGAAAAGGAAATTAGCCTCGTCAAATTCCTCTGCAATAACGGCAGGGTTGCTCTCTTTGATTCCTTTTTTCAGAACATTTTCTCTGAAATCATAGTCAAAGGTTTCAAGGCCGAGTTTCATTTTTAAATCAAAATCCGCAAAATCTTTTCTGAGCTGACTGATTTTGTTTCGATAAAGATAATGCGCCTCAAAATGAATGGTACTTATCTTTTTTTCTTTACACACCTGTTTGATATAATCAAGTGTTTTTCCGTCAAGCTCAAAAACCGAGCCTGAGTTGATGACCTCAAGGTCACCGAAAATTCCCGTAACTTTTTCAAGCACGGCTTTGTTAAGACGAAAGTTTTCGTCCTCATCACTGCACCTGTCGGTGTAGTAGTCGCAGAAGGTGCATTTTTTGTAAACACAACCGCTTCCACGCAGAAGAACAATCTCCCGACTGTTCTTTTCATTAATAATACTGTATCTCTCCATACTCTCTTTCCGGCACAAAAAAAGCACCCACACAAAAGAGGGTGCAAAAAGGGCATAAAAAGCCCTGTGCCTTTCTCCTTAGTTTTGATAGAAGGAACAACCTATCGGCATCCTTCGGGCAGGATGGTTACGAACTGCCACAAAGTATGCTATCACAACTTTTGCCTTATGTCAACTGCAAGTTGTTATTGCATTATATATGTTCAAGAGGTATAATAGGGATCGAAAATGGGGAGTAAAGCGACTTTTTGAGTGACTTTACAAGCTTAAAATTCTATATAGGAAAATTAGCGAATATTGTCATAAATTCTCGAAAAAAACAGCCTATTTTCTTGTATTTTTTAGTTGACAAAGGGACAATCCTTTTGTATAATAATAAACAGCGTTTTAATATGTGTCTATGCTATCAAGAGGTGCAGATATGCTTTTTGAGCTTAAATCCGTCTTTCAGAATGACGGTGAAGAAAAACAAGTTGAATATAACCTTGACTTGTCAGGTCTTGATATTGACGGAGTTTATCCATTCAAAGCTCCCGTTGTCGTGACTGCGAAAGCAACAAACAGAGCAAGTCTGATTACTCTCGTGATCAATGCACATTTTGATTACAGCCGTGACTGTGACCGTTGCGGTGAACCTTATACAAGAGAGATGAATATGAGCTTTGAACACAATCTTGTTCAGACTCTTGCCGATGAGGGCAATGATGACTATATTGAAACACCTGATTTTACACTCGAGCTTGATGATGTTGTAATTTCTGACATTCTTCTTTCGCTCCCGTCAAAGAATCTTTGCAGGGACGATTGCAAAGGTCTGTGTCAGATTTGCGGACAAAACCTCAACAACGGTGAATGTTCCTGTGATAAGCGTCAAACGGATCCAAGACTTGAGATACTTAAACAGTTGATTGACTAAGATAAATTTTGTAAGGAGGTTTTTGTAATGGCAGTACCCAAGAACAAAACATCACACGCAAGAAAGAGCTCAAGACGTTCAACAGTATGGAAGATTAATGCTCCTGAACTTACTGCTTGTCCTAACTGCGGTGAATTAACAGCAGCTCACAAGGCTTGCACAAACTGTGGTATGTACAACGGCAGACAGGTTGTTGTAAAGAAAGACGAACAGTAATTTTTTATTACAAACATTACGGGCGGCAGTTATCTGTTCGCCCTTTTGTTTTGCAAATTTTACAGTATATCCAAAAACAATTTGCAAACCTGTTGATTAAAAACGGTATTTTGTGTAAAATAAAAGTGTATGTAAAAATGTTTTGCGAGGTGAAGGTGTGGCTGTTAAAATTTTTGATGTCACAACCGGCAGTCATGCCGACAAGGCAGGGATAAAAAAAGGCGAAACCCTGCTTTCAATCAATTCAAACGAGATTGTCGATGTTCTCGATTACCGATTCTATCAGGTAAACCGCAAGCTTACTCTTGAGGTTGAGGACGAGAACAAGAATGTTCGTACCATAGAAATGACAAAGGGCGAATATGAGGAAATCGGTCTTGAGTTTGAAACCTATCTTATGGACAAACAGCATTCGTGCCGCAACAAGTGCATTTTCTGTTTTATTGACCAGCTCCCGAAGGGTATGCGTGAGTCGCTCTATTTCAAGGACGATGACAGCCGACTTTCGTTTTTGTTCGGCAACTACATCACGCTGACAAATATTACGGAACACGAAATTGACCGAATTATCAAAATGCACATAAGCCCGATTAATGTGTCGGTTCACACAACAAACCCTGAACTTCGCTGTAAAATGATGAATAACCGCTTTGCAGGCGACACATTAAAATATCTAAAACGCTTTGCAGACGCAGGAATAACCCTTAACTGTCAGATTGTTTCCTGTCCGGGAATCAATGACGGTGACGAGCTTGTCAGAACATTGACCGACCTTGAAAATCTCGGTGTGAATATGACTGCGATTGTTCCTGTAGGACTTACACGCTACCGTGAAAACCTCTATCCGCTTGTTCCTTATAATAAGGAAACGGCAGGACAGACAATTGATATAATTGAAAAAATGGGTGACGAGTGCGTTAAGAAACACGGCAGACGAATTTTCTTCCCCGGTGATGAGTTCTACCTCCTTGCTGAAAGAGAAATCCCGTCACCTGAATTTTATGAGGACTTTTCCGCTCTTGAGGACGGAATCGGTATGATTGCGTATCTGACCGATGATGTCAGCTGGAAACTTGAAGAACTTGATGCTGACGAAAGCCTTTGCCATAAGGTAACAGTTGCCTGCGGTGAGGGAGTGTTCCCGTACATGAAGCGGATTATGTCGATGATTAACGAAAAATTCCCGAATATAACTATAAATACAAGGGCGATTAAGAACAACTTTTTCGGCGGTGGAGTAAATGTGTCGGGACTTGTCACAGGCGGTGATCTTATTGACCAACTCCGTGATGATGACCTTGGCAACAGACTTATTATCCCGTCATCAATGCTCCGTTTTGAAAACGATTTGTTCCTTGATGATGTTTCAACAGATGCTGTTGAACGGGAACTCGGTGTAACTCTTGTTCCCGTCAATAATAACGGAAACGACCTTGTAGAGGCTGTAATTGCAGGAAAGGACTGATAAGATGAACAAACCCGTAATTGCCATTGTCGGCAGACCAAATGTGGGAAAGTCAACGCTTTTCAATAAACTCATCGGTCAGAGATTGTCAATTGTTGACGATATTCCCGGTGTTACCCGTGACAGAATATACGGTGAGGTGGAATGGTGCGGAAAAACTGCCTTTGTTGTTGACACAGGCGGTATTGAGCCGAAATCAGATGATATTATTCTTGTACAGATGCGCCGTCAGGCTCAGCTTGCAATCGACACGGCTAATGTTATTATCCTTGTAACAGACTGCAAATCGGGTATGGTTGCAACGGATATGGATGTTGCACAGATGCTCCAGAAGTCGGGCAAGCCTGTTGTGCTTTGCGTAAACAAGTGCGACACACTCGGTGAGCCGTCACCTGAATTCTACGAGTTCTATAACCTCGGTTTAGGCGATCCTATCGAGGTTTCAGCCGTTCACGGTTACGGCACGGGCGACCTTCTCGACAAGGCTTTTTCAAGCTTTGAATATGACGAAAACGCAGAAGATGACGGCACAATCATCAATGTTGCGGTAATCGGAAAGCCTAACGCAGGCAAGTCATCTCTTGTAAACAAAATCACTAACGAGGAACGCTGTATTGTGTCTGATATCGCCGGTACAACCCGTGACACAATCGACACACTTGTTGAAAATAAGTACGGAAAGTTCAATTTTACCGATACCGCAGGACTTCGCCGTCAGAGCAAAATCTACGATAATATCGAAAAATACAGTATTATCCGTGCAAAAATGGCTATTGAACGCAGTGATGTGTGCGTTATTATGATTGATGCGACAGAGGGCGTTACAGAACAGGATACCAAGGTTGCAGGTCTTGCACATGAGGCAGGCAGAGCGTGTATCATTGCCGTTAACAAGTGGGACGCTATCGAAAAGAACGATAAGACAATGCAGGAGTTCCGCAAAAAGCTCGATGCAGACTTTGCGTTTATGTCATATGCTCCAAAGGTGTTTATCTCCGCAAAAACAGGTATGCGTATTGACAGACTGTTTGAATATATCGTAAGCTGTAACGACAGCGCAAACCGCAGAATCAGAACAGGTATGCTCAACGAACTTCTTGCTCAGGCTACAACAAGAGTTCAGCCACCGTCAGACAAGGGAAAACGACTTAAAATTTTCTATATGACTCAGGCATCGGTAAAACCGCCGACATTTGTTTTCTTCTGCAACAATGCACAGCTTTTCCACTTCTCATATCAGCGTTATCTTGAGAACAGAATCCGTGAGGCTTTTGCTCTTGAGGGTACGCCAATCAGAATTGTGGTAAGAGAGAGAGGAGAAAAGTAATGGAGCATATTTCGGCAATTTTATCAAACTGTTGGTGGATGATTCTGCTTTCGGCATTGATTGCGTATCTTCTCGGCAGTATCAACACAGCCGTTCTTGTCACAAGCATTGTGACAAAGGGCAAAAAGGACATCCGTCAAATGGGCAGCGGCAACGCAGGCTTTACAAATGTACTGCGTAGTGTCGGCAAAGTGCCTGCAATTATCACCATTGTGTGTGATGCGTTAAAGTGTATTATCGCTGTGCTTATCGGCGGTTTCATCTTCTCGTTTGCATCATCCGCATTTCAGGGTGAAAGCCCTATTTTTATGAATGAGCTTATCAACTGCGGAAAATATGTTGCAGGTATTTTCTGTATTCTCGGTCATTCATATCCCGTGTATTTCCACTTTAAGGGCGGCAAGGGCGTTGTAACAGCCGCCGCTCTTATGCTGACAGAGGATTGGCGAGTATTCATCGCAATTATCGCAACTTTTCTTATTATCTTCCTCTGCTCAAAAATCATCTCACTTGCAAGTGTTCTCTGTGCAATTCTTTATGCACCCTACACCTTTGCAATGACATTTATTTTTGACTACATAATCTACAAGGATTATTCTCTTACATATGTAATTTTCTCAACAGTAGCGGCTCTTTTAATCGGTGTTTTTGTTCTTGTTAAGCACAAGGAAAACATCAAAAGACTTCTTAAAGGTGAAGAAAAGAAAATTACAGCCAAAAAATAACAGCAGTATTGACCGCAGAATAATTTGGTTGTAAAATATCATTGGAAAGAAATTTAATTATATTTCTGATACGGAAAATAAATTGTATTGAGAGGTTGAATTAAAATGTCAGATTGTATTTTCTGCAAAATCGTTGACGGATCAATTCCGTCAAAAAAAGTTTATGAGGACGAAAAAATCCTTGCTTTCTATGACCTTGAACCACAGGCTCCCGTTCATGTGCTTGTAATTCCAAAGGAACACATCTGCTGTGCAGACGCAGTAAATGAAGAAAATGTCGGCAACATCGCCCACATCTTCACAAAAATTCCTGAAATCACAAAATCACTCGGTCTCACAAACGGCTATCGTATTGTAAACAACTGCGGTGAGGACGGCTGTCAGAGCGTAAAGCATATGCACTTCCACATTCTCGGCGGTAAAAAACTCAACGGCACAATGGCATAAGAGGGGACACGATAATGGATACATATAAGATTAATATTGAAGGACTTGACAGGGAGCTTCAGAAATTCCCCGTAAACGATAAAATGGACATTGCCGCTTTTATTATGTTTGGTGATGTTGAGGTAACAGAGGTTGCCGCAAGAGAGCTTCTCAAGCGTGTTCCGGAACACGATGTTGTTGTAACTGCTGAGGCAAAGGGCATTCCGCTCTGCTACGAAATGGCTCGTCAGGGTTGCAGAAGTTACGCTGTTGCAAGAAAAGGTCTTAAGGTTTATATGCGTAACCCGATTGAAGTAACAGTTAATTCAATCACAACAAAAAATGAGCAGAAACTCTACTTTGGCGAAGATGATGTAAATCTTCTCAAGGGCAAAAGAGTTCTCATTGTTGACGATGTAATTTCAACAGGCAACAGCCTCCTTGCACTTGAAAAGCTCGTTGAAAAAACAGGTGCAAATATCGTAGGCAAGGCCGCTGTTCTTGCCGAAGGCGATGCCAAAGACAGAGATGACATCATCTTCCTCGGTGAACTTCCGCTTTTCTTTAAGTAAAATAATTTTTAGGATTGATTTTTATGAAACGGCTGTTTGGACTTATAGGATTTACCTTCCTGTTTGTCCTTTCAGCCGTTTTTTATTCGGATTTTAACGAAATTGTCTTTGCAATTATCGGTGCGTTGAGCATACTTTCCGTTGCAGTCGGTATATTTTTAGTTGTTTCAAAGAAAAATAAATCATTCGGCAAGTCGCTTTGTGTATTTGCTTTTGCCGTGATATTTTCAGCGTCCAGTATGATTGTCTATTCCGAATTTGTCAACAGCACGATTATAAATAAATATTCCGATAAAGAGATAACCGCAAGCGGATATATCTGTGATGAAATCATCACCACCGATTCATCATGCAGTTTTGTAGTAAAAACCGATGAAATCAACGGTCAGTCGTCAGATGCGGAAATTCAAATTATTTCGTACTCAAATGTTGATGCAGAACCGTTTGAAAAGGTGAATCTGACGGCTCATGCCTATAAAAACACTTCAAATCCTCAGATAAGCCACAGAATTTTTCTCAAGGCATATTCATATGATGATTTTAAAATTGAACCGACAGGGGAGAAGGTAACAACTTTCTATTCGTTTGCAGTTTCAATAAGACAGGCAATGAAAAATTCTCTTGATATGCTGTTGCCCGAGGATTATTCAACTCTCTGCCGTGCCGTTCTTTTAGGCGAGAAAACCGCTCTCGATTCAAGCGTTACGGATGATTTTTCATTGACTGGCACTTCGTTTCTGATAGTGGTTTCGGGAATGCACCTTGTCATAATCACTTCGTTTGTATTATTCTTTGTAAGAAAATTAACGAGAAACAGATTCATAATAACAGGCATTACCACGATTACTGTTCTTGCTTTTATGGCTGTTACGGGATTTGCACATTCGGTTGTCCGTGCGGGAATTATGATGATAATTGTGTCATTTGCCTCGTCAAACCTCAGAATAGCCGACTCATTGAATAACCTCGGTTTTGCAGCAATCGTTCTGACAATTTTCAATCCATATGCGGTAGCAGATATCGGAATGTTACTCTCGTTTTCGGCAACCACAGGCATAATCCTGTGGTCAAGACCGATTGAACGCTCTGTGCTGAAATTCTTCCACTACAAAAACAACCGTAAGGACGGCTTTGTCGGAACAATTGCCTATTACCTCAAAAGGCTGTTTAAAATCTGCGTGAATATGCTGTCGGTTTCAATATCTGCATTCCTGTGGATTCTGCCGATAACCGCCATTGCGTTCAACAGAATTTCCCCAGTAGTCATACTCGTTTCTCTGCTCTGTGAACCGTTTGTTTCGGCACTTTTAGTGTGTTCTCTGTTATGTTCGGTACTTTTTATTTGCCCGTTCATATCATTTCTTGCATACCCGTTTGCACTCGTTTCGGGATTATGCTCAAAGGTGATTTTGTGGTTGGTGGCAACTTTTTCACAACTGCCGTTCAGCACAATTAAAACCCATTCGCTCTATTGGTTTGTGTGGATAGGTGTCAGCGTACTTCTCGCAATCGGCGGATTGTTCGTCATAAATCGAAAATTCTATGTCAGAATTTCTGTTCTGATATCAATTTCAGTCCTTGTAATCGGAGCGTCACTTGATGTGCTTTTGACAGCCGACAACGGTGAAATGAAAATCTATAATGTCGGCAACGGTGTTTTCGCAACGGTCAACTGCCCCGATAGTTGTTCCGTGATTTCCTGCGGAGGCAACAGAGCAAGTGCAGACAATGTTACAGCGAACATGAGTGAGAGTTATTCGGATATTGAATATATGATAATTCCAAATCAGAATAATAAATATTCCGCACTTGAACGCTTTGTGGTCACAAAATTTGACTTGAATAATATTTTGGTATATGATAATGACATTGAAAAGCAAAATCTTTTGAACGCTTTTGACGGCAACAGTCGACAGACTTTTGGCGGAAACGCCCATTTTATGCTGAATCTTTCCGATACTGTGACGGATGAAGTAATCTGCGCAGACAACACCATGTTTCAGTACATAAAAGGCAAGAATACGACTGTATTGTTTGTTCCTACAGACGCAGATATCTCAAATCTGCCCGAAAGGTATCGCAATCCAGACTATCTGCTGATTGATTCCGTACCCGAAAATGCCGATTTGATATCATGCAAAACCGTGATATTTTCAGGAGCAGAAAAGCAGTTTAAGAAAAATCATGATTCTATAAAAGAAATTAGCCCAACCGTTATTTCAACATCACAACGAAACATAACGGTCAATCTGAACGGAGGATAAAATGCCACGCATCACCGAAGCAGACCTGAAAAAACAAATTAAAAACAAAAGTTTTTCGCCTGTATATCTCATATACGGCTCTGAGCAGATGTTTGTTAAAAGCTACACCAAAAAGCTTTGTGAGGCTGTTGCAGGCAAAAATCCGTCGGATTTCAATTACCATACATTCAGCGGCGATATCAACTTTCAAGAGCTTGCCGCATCTTTGCAGATAATGCCGTTTATGGCGGAACGCAACTGCGTTGTTGTGACCGACATTTACTTTGACAATATGGTAAAAGATCAACTCGACACATTAAAAGAGCTTACAAACAGAGCATGGGACGGCACGGTTCTCATAATTTCAATGCCGACCTATGTTCCCTCAAAGAATAAAACTTCTTTTAACGCTCTCATAAAGCGTGTTGAAAAAATCGGTAGCGTCTGTTGTTTTGAAAAAATCAATTCTCAGATTATCGAAAAATATGTTGCAAAGTGGGCAAATGAAAACGGCAAGTTGATTTCACACCTTAATGCGTCAAAAATCATCTCAAATGTTGGCGAGGACCTCAATCTTCTGAAAAACGAGGTTGACAAAATTGCCGCTTATGCAAAGGGCGAGGAAATTACAGACCGTGACATCGACCTTTTGTTAACCGTAAACCTTGAAACAAGAACCTATGACATGGCTGACGATGTTATCAACGGCAGAGGTGACAGAGCGTT
>CACXYD010000039.1 GCA_902771755.1 uncultured Ruminococcus sp.
GAGAAGACGACGGAGGCAACAACAGAATCAACAACAGAAGATTCAGAGGATTCTTACTCAGTTTCAACAGCAACTGTAAGCAACATAAGTAAGGACGATACAATCGTTGTTGAACTCAAGTGGGATAACAGCGAGTCTGCAAAGAAACACATTTCAGAGTATGAAAAAACTCTCGGGATTCAGTTTGACAAGAGCGATGTTAAAAAAGAAATCAAGGTAAGCGATGTTCTTAAAAATGATAATCTTACCATTAAAGAAATGACAGAAGTTGATATCCTCAAATATATTGATGACAACAAGCTCATCAAAACTTACGGTGTAAATGACGGTGACTATTCAATCAGCATTGATCCGTTTGAATACAAGGTAAATGATGACTACACAATCAAGTATGAGTCAGGTTCAACCTTCAGCATTTACGATAAAAATGATGATTATGTAGACTTCTTCTATTATGACACAGACGGCTATACAAACTATCTTGATGAAGGCGACACAACAACCTTTAAGGTAGAACAGAGCATAATTACCGACACTTCACTCTTAATCAAAGAATCAACATTGAAAATCACAGTTAAAGCTAATAAGGTTATGACTGCTGATGAGGCAAAGGATAATTTAGATAAAATCACAGACAGCCTCAGCGAATACATTGACAAATACTATTCAAGATTCACTTCATATTCACCTGCCGAAGTTTACTATGTTCAGCCAAAGGATACCTCAAGTGATGCCAAGGCTTATATTCTTGTGATTGAAAAAGGCAAATATGAGGGCTGGTCAAAGGATTATGAGAATTACTACTATGGTTTCTATATTGAAAATCCGTATATGGTAGATGACAAGGTATATTCAACAAATATGGGCAGCAGAAGCGGTAACGAAAAGCTTGCCGACTACAAAAAGTATGAAAGTCTGCTCAAATCAGATGACTATACCAATACAAAAATTTCAAAATAAGTTGTAGTTTACAACCGATAGCAAAGAAAATAGATCCGCCCTGCGGATTTATTACATAAAATTTATATTTAATTCTGGAGGAAATATTATGAAATTCTGTAAGTATTGCGGAGCACAGCTTGAAGACAATGCTGTTTGCAACTGCGAAAAATCAAGAGCCGCTCAGGCACAGGCTCAGCAGGCAAATGCTCAGGCACAGCCTCAGTACCAGCAGCCTGTTCAGCCACAACAGCCACAGTATCAGAATCCCGTTCAGCAGCAGTCACCTTATGCCGTAAACAATACAGCACCCGTAGGCGAAAATGCTTTTGTTAAGGCTTTAAAGAACATTCCTGTTGTATTCACTTCATTCTTTAAGGATTCTAAAACTGTTATCAAAACAGCAAAGGCTGAAAAAGATATCATTCTCGGCGCTCTTTTCTCGGCAATTTTCTTTATCGCACTCATTCTCGGTAATATGTTCCTTATGCTTTCTATGAGCGCACTTGATTTCCCGAAAACACTTCTCGTAAGTCTTGTTACAACTGTTCTTATCGGCGGTTTCTATTCAGTTATTCTTTTTGCATATGTAAAGAAATACAAAACTGAAGAAAACACAGGCAAAGCATTTATTGATTCATTCATCACATTTTCAATTGAATCTATTCCGGCATCAATCGGTTGGATTTTAGCAGGTCTTTGTGCATTAATCAGCACATATCTTTTCCTGTTCTTCTTCGTAATCGTTATGCTTTACCTCATCATCTCACTTGTAAATCAGGTTAAAGCTAATGTACCTGAGGCAAAGAACTCAACTTTATTCAATTTAATTCTTACACTCATTGTTGCAGTTGCATTTATCATTGTATTCTACATTGGCGGAAAACTTACTATGTGGTCATTTAACACAAGCTCATTTGCAACAAGCGCTCTTATGTCGCTCTTTGGCGGCGGTTCATACCCTTCATGGTATTAATCTGACATACAAATTCAGAACATAAAATTAACGCTCCGAACTTATTGCTCGGAGCGTTTTTTTATATCAGTTCGCTGATTATTGAGTTTGAAACAAGAAAACCTTTCGGTGTAAAGTTGATTGACTTGTCTGTAACATTCATATAGCCATATTTTTCATATTCTTTTGCTTTCTTGATTATATAAGAGGGGAGAGTATAACCGAACTTTTTCTCAAATTCAGAATAATCAAGACCGCTTTTTAGCCTTAAAGAGAGCATAATAAACTCCTCCTCATCTCCGCCAGTACCTTCATAGGTGAGTTTGTTGTTCTTGAAATCATCCATACTTCTCGAATAAAAGAATCTCTTGCCCTCAAAGAATGAATGTGCAGAAGGCCCTATGCCGATATATTCACCGCATTTCCAGTAATTGGTGTTATGTCGGCTTTCAAAACCTTCTTTTGCAAAATTAGAAATTTCATATTGCTTATATCCGAGGGAATCAAGCGTTTCAACCGCACTCAAATACATTTCAGCCTGCATATCGTCATCGGCAAGATTAAGTTTACTCTGCATCCTATAAAACGGAGTGTTCTCCTCAATTTTCAGAATGTATGATGAAATATGAGTAACACCGCAATCGGCACAGAATCTGATTGATTTCTCAAGGCTTTCAATTGTCTGATTGGGAATCCCCATCATCAAATCAAGCGAAATATTACTAAATCCCGCACTTTTTGCCCTTTCAACCGAAACTTTTGCATCATCTATGCTATGAATTCTGCCGAGCAACTTTAATTCATCTTCAACAGCAGTCTGCATACCCATTGAGATACGATTAAATCCGCAGGCGTACATTTTTTCAAAATCAATGGTTTTGGCGGAATCGGGATTTACTTCAACCGTAATTTCCGCATTTTCTTCAATATTAAAATTATCCTTGATAAAATTAAGAATATCGCAAAGTCTGTCTGCACCCAAAATACTCGGAGTACCACCGCCGAAATATACTGTTGCAACATCCCTTTTGGATCTTTTTGACCAGTATTTTATTTTATCTTTTAATTCAAACACATAATCGTCAAAAGCATTTTCGTCTGCATTGCCGCTGAAAAAGTCGCAATACGGGCATTTGTGCTTACAAAACGGTATGTGAATATAAAGACCGATAGAGTTACTCATAAAAAACCTCATAAATGATTTTGAGGCAGAAACATAAGTTTCTGCCTCGATTTGGAAGGTATATGAAAAAATAGGAAAAATCACATTAAGTCCTTCTGTACGAATATATTACAATATATTTACAATTTTGTCAAGTTTTTGTAGCAATTAATTTTACTACATTTTCTTCTTTCTTTATTGACATATACCCACAGAAAATAGTAAAATATAGAATTGTGGATAAACTTAACCTCCGAAGGGAAGAAAGATATGAGTTCATTTAAAGAAGAAATCAGCAAGCGCAGAACCTTTGCGATTATTTCGCATCCTGATGCAGGTAAAACAACACTTACGGAAAAACTCTTGCTCTACGGCGGAGCAATTAACCTTGCAGGTTCTGTAAAAGGCAAAAGAACCGCAAAACATGCTGTGTCCGACTGGATGGAAATTGAAAAACAGCGTGGTATTTCCGTTACATCATCGGTTCTTCAGTTCAAATACAATGGCTATTGCATTAATATTCTTGACACACCGGGACATGAGGACTTCTCGGAAGATACCTACCGTACACTTATGGCGGCAGACTCTGCCGTAATGGTAATTGACGGTTCAAAGGGTGTTGAGAAACAGACTATCAAACTTTTCAAGGTCTGCGTAATGCGTAATATCCCTATCATTACATTCATCAACAAGATGGACAGAGATGCAAAAAATTCTTTTGACCTTCTTGAAGATATCGAAAATGTTCTCGGAATTCACACCTATCCCGTAAACTGGCCTATCGGTTCGGGTAAGGAATTCAAGGGTGTGTATGACAGAAATTCAAAGAAAATCCTTGCTTTCACAGCTAATAACGGTCAGAAAGAAGTTGAAAAGAAAGAACTTACACTTGACGATCCTGCCCTTGAAGATACAATCGGCTACTACCATAAGCAGGATTTGTTTGATGAGATTGAACTTCTTGACGGTGCAGGCGATGAATTTGACCTTGAAGCAGTACGCAACGGTCAGCTGACTCCTGTATTCTTCGGTTCGGCTCTTACAAACTTTGGTGTTGAGCCTTTCCTTGAACAATTCTTACAGCTTACAACTTCACCTCTGCCAAGAGAAACAGTTGATGAAAAGGTTGAGCCTATGTCAGACTTTTTCTCTGCATTTGTTTTCAAAATTCAGGCAAACATGAACAAGGCTCACCGAGACAGGGTTGCATTCATGCGTATCTGCAGCGGCAAGTTTGAGAAGAATATGGAAGTGTTCCATGTTCAGGGCAACAAAAAAATGCGTCTTTCACAGCCACAGCAAATTATGGCACAGGAAAGAGAAATTGTTGACGAGGCATATGCAGGCGACATCATCGGTGTGTTTGATCCGGGCATTTTCTCAATCGGCGACACAATCTGTTCACCCGGTCACAAGGTTCAGTTCAAAGGAATTCCTACATTTGCTCCCGAACATTTCGCACTTGTTCGTCAAAAAGACACAATGAAGCGTAAACAGTTCATTAAGGGTACAAGTCAGATTGCGCAGGAAGGTGCAATTCAAATTTTCCAGGAGCTTGACGCAGGTATGGAAGAAGTTATCGTCGGTGTTGTAGGTGTACTTCAGTTTGATGTTCTCAAATACAGACTTCAAAACGAGTACAATTGCGATATCATTATGGAAACACTCCCATATGAATTCATCCGTTGGATTGTAAACGATGACCTTGATCCGAAAACTCTCGACCTTGCATCCGATACAAAGAGAATCCAAGACCTCAAAGGCAACCACCTTTTGCTCTTTACAAGCTATTGGAGCATAAACTGGGCACTTGAGCACAACAAAGGTCTTGAACTTGCAGAGTTCGGTACAAACTAAATATTTTAAATATCGGAGGATATATGCTGTACGACAAGCTTAAAAATTATTCAAAAAGCGGCATATATCCTTTTCATATGCCCGGACACAAGAGAACGGACATTACAGAAGAGGGTATAATACCGTACAATATCGACATAACCGAAATTCATGATTTTGACAATCTCCATTCGCCAAACGGTGTTATTGATGAAATTCAGAAAAAAGCCGCAAAACTTTATAATGCAAAGCACGCTTTTATTTTGATTAACGGTTCAACAGGAGGAATACTTTCTGCAATCCGCTCAATGACAAATCAAGGCGACAAAATCTTAATGGCTCGCAATTGCCACAAGTCCGTGTATAATGCAGTAGAACTCTTGAATTTAAATGCTGACTACATTTTTCCCGATACGGACAGTAGGTACAATATTCTTACATCGGTTTCACCTTGCGATATAGAAGATAAACTTATAAAGCACAATGACGAAATCAGACTTGTAATCATAACTTCGCCTACATATGAAGGAGTTGTTTCGGATATAAAGTCAATCTCCGAAATCTGCCATAACCACGGTGCAAAGCTCTTAGTTGACGAGGCTCACGGAGCGCATTTTCCGTTTTCAGACAGTTTTCCTGACGAGGCACTTAACTGCGGTGCAGATGCTGCAGTATTGAGTCTGCATAAAACTTTGCCGTCACTGACTCAAACCGCATTGCTCATAACAAATGACAGCAAGCTTTCTGAAATTCTTGCTGAAAATTTAGCGGTATTTGAAACAAGCAGTCCGTCATATATTTTAATGAGTTCAATTGAAAAATGTCTTGACTTCTGCGAAAACAGCAAAGATAAATTCAAGAAATATTGTGATAACCTTAATGCAGTCAGAGAAAAACTTAAAAATCTGAAACATCTGAAAATTTACGATAAAAGCGATACAGACTTTGACTACGATATCGGCAAAATTGTAATTTCAACAGCGGGTGCAAACATTTCGGGAACAAAGCTTGCCGAAATACTTCGAAACAATTATCAGATTGAAACAGAAATGGCATATTCGGACTATGTAATCGCTATGACATCTGTTTGTGACACTAAAAAGGGCTTTGATATGCTTTCAAACGCTCTGATTTCAATCGACAGCGAACTTTCAGAAGAAATCGATACCGAGCATATCACATTAAAAAATCTTTATACAGGCAAAAATTTCAAGTCTTGCGAGTTGTATAAATTTTTCAAAGAAACTGTTCCGTTTCAAAATTCGGAATTTAGAACTTCTGCCGAATACATCTGGGCATATCCGCCCGGAATTCCTCTCATTGTACCCGGTGAAATCATCAGCAAGGAACTCATAAATTACATTGAATATCTTTCAGCCTGCAAGGTAGAGATTATGTCAACAAAAGGCAGTATGCCAAGCAACATAAGTGTAGTTAAAAAAGATTGACAAATCAATGCCTGTGTGATAATATTAAACTAACAAAATCTAACAAGGAGTTTGATTTATTATGAAGAGAATTAAAACTATCGAAACTCGTGACCTTAAAAAGAGCGTTAAGACAGGCGGTTGCGGCGAGTGCCAGACTTCATGTCAGTCAGCTTGTAAGACATCTTGCGGTGTTGCTAACCAGCAGTGCGAAAAGTGCATGAGCGAGAAATAATTCTATTTTAATTTGATTAATAAGGATTATCGCCGTTTTCCCAAAGGGTTAACGGCTTTCCTTTTGTCTAACGGAGATATTATGATTCATCAGTATAAACTTAACGGATACAACATAGTTCTTGATGTTTACAGCGGCAGTGTACATGCAGTTGACGACCTTGCTTACGATGTTATTGCAATGTACAAAAACGCAACAAAAGAACAAATAATTGACGAAATGCTTTCAAAATATGCAGACAATCCCGAGATTACCAAAGAAGAAATCTCAGACTGCATTGATGATGTAAAAGAACTTGAAGATCAGGGAAAACTCTTTACAGAGGACAAGTACGAAAATCTTGCATTTGACTTTAAAAAGAGAAACACAGTAATCAAAGCACTTTGTCTGCACATTGCTCACACCTGTAACCTTAACTGCGAATACTGCTTTGCAAGTCAGGGCAAATACCACGGTGAAAGAGCGCTTATGAGCTTTGAAGTAGGTAAGAGAGCAATTGATTTTCTCATTGAAAATTCAGGCAGCAGAGTAAACCTTGAGGTTGACTTCTTCGGCGGAGAACCTCTTATGAACTTTGATGTTGTAAAGCAGATTGTCGCCTATGCAAGAAGCATTGAAAAAGAACATAACAAAAACTTCCGCTTTACTCTCACAACTAACGGAATGCTTGTTGATGACGATGTAATCGAATTTGCAAATAAAGAATGTCACAATGTAGTTCTCAGCCTTGACGGACGAAAAGAAGTTCACGATCATCTTCGCAAAACCGTCAACGGCAAGGGCAGTTATGACATTATCGTTCCGAAATTTCAGGAATTTGTCAAAAAGAGGGGCAACAAGGGTTATTATGTAAGAGGTACTTACACTCACAATAACACCGACTTCACAAATGATATTTTCCATATGGCAGACTTGGGATTTACTGAGCTTTCAATGGAACCCGTTGTATGTGCTCCCGATGATCCGTATGCGCTTACATATGACGATTTGCCGATTCTTTTTGAGCAGTACGAAATTCTTGCAAAAGAAATGCTCAAGCGTGAAAAAGAGGGTAGACCGCTCACTTTCTATCACTATATGATTGACCTTACAGGCGGTCCTTGCATTTACAAGAGAATCTCGGGTTGCGGTTCGGGTACAGAATATATGGCTGTAACACCTTGGGGTGACCTTTACCCATGTCACCAGTTTGTAGGTGATGAAAAGTACAAGCTCGGTGATATCTTTAACGGTGTTTCAAACACAGAGATCCAGGATGAGTTCAAGCTTTGTAACGCATATGCCCGTCCAGACTGTAAAGACTGCTGGGCAAGACTTTATTGCAGTGGCGGTTGTGCCGCAAACGCTTATCATGCAACAGGCTCAATCACAGGTATTTATGAATACGGCTGTGAGCTTTTCAGAAAGAGAATGGAATGTGCCATTATGATGAAAGTTGCAGAGGCAGAAGAATAAAATTACGATAAAATTGTCAGGCAGATACACTTCTCTTGTATCTGCCTGTATTTTCGGGGTGTTTTATGAACGAAAAAATTATTATGCTCGGCACAGGAAGTGCGATGGTTACCAATTGTTACAATACCTGTTTCCTTTTGAAATCCGAAAACGACTATCTTCTTGTTGATGCAGGCGGAGGAAACGGAATTTTGTCTGCAATCAAAAAATCGGGAGTAGCTTGGAACAGCATAAAGACAATGTTTATCACTCATTCTCATACAGACCACATTATAGGCGCAGTATGGGTAATAAGGCAGATAAGTGCTTTGATGAACTCCGGAAAATATGACGGTAATTTCAATATTTACTGCCACGATGAATGTGTTGATTCAATAACCGCAATCTGTAAATACACTCTTGCTCCGAAATTCCTCAAAAATATCAATACAAGAATTTTCATCAATGAAGTCAAAGACGGAGAAAAGCAAAATGCAGGCAGTATTTCACTCACTTTCTTTGATATATTTTCCGACAAGACGAAGCAATTCGGATTTAGAGCAGAGTTTCCGTCAGGAAAAGTTCTTGCCTGTCTTGGCGATGAACCCTTCAATGAAAAGTGCAGAAAATTTGTTCAGAACAGCGATTATCTTATGTGTGAAGCGTTCTGCCTTTACAGTCAAAAAGATATTTTCAAGCCGTATGAAAAATTTCACAGTACGGCACTTGATGCAGGAAAACTTGCAGAAAGTCTTTTTGTAAAAAATCTTATTCTGTATCACACCGAGGATGAAACCCTTCAGACACGCAAAAGAACATATACTGCAGAGGCAAGAACAGTTTTTAACGGAAATATCTATGTTCCCGATGATTTTGAAGTAATCGACTTAAAATAATCTCATAACACCTGCCGTAATCATACAAAGCACAATTCCCATTGCAGTAGGTAAAGCCATAGAAACAAGCGTCCATTTAAGGCTGCCTGTTTCTTTTTTTATTGTCAGACAGGTTGTTGAACACGGATAGTGAAGTATGCAGAGAATAATTGTACAGACCGCTGTCGTAATAGTCCAGCCGTTCATACTCAGAAGTTGAAAAAGTTGGTCATAGCTTGAATAATCGACAAGAGTGCCGCTTGCCATATATGACATAATTATAATAGGTATAACGGTTTCATTTGCGGGAAATCCAAGAATAAATGCCATTATAATGACACCGTCAACTCCGATAAATCTGCCGAATGGATCTAAAAAATCAGTACAATATTTCAAGAGTGAAATATCACTTATTTGCACATTTGCAAGAATCCAGATTATCGCTCCTGCAGGAGCGGCCACCGCAACCGCCCTTCCTAAAACAAATAATGTTCTGTCCAATAACGAACGAACAATAGTTTTTAAAATCTGCGGTTTTCTGTACGGCGGAAGTTCAAGTACAAATCCCGACTGTTCACCTTTCAGTATGGTAACCGACAGGATTTTAGACACCAAAAGTGTAATTAAAACACAGAAAACTATTATTCCAATCAATAATGCCGCTACTTCAAGTGAACTGCTTAACGTAAATGCTGTACCTGCAAAGAACATAAGCAATAATGCGATAATCGTAGGGAATCGTCCGTTACAAGGCATAAAATTATTTGTTAAAATCGCAATTAGCCTTTCTTTAGGCGATTCAATAATTCTGCATCCCGTAACTCCGCAGGCATTACAGCCAAGTCCCATTGCCATAGCAAGGCTCTGTTTTCCGTGAGCACCGCATTTTGAAAAATACTTATCAAGATTAAACGCAATTCTCGGCAGATATCCCGAATCCTCAACGAGCGAAAACAGCGGAAAGAAAATAGCCATAGGCGGCAACATTACAGAAACCACCCACGACAGCGTTGTATAAACTCCGTCAATCAGAAGTCCCGTGACAAAATCGGGAGCGTGCAAAAATTCAAAAAGAATATACAGCTTTTCTTTTATAAAACCAAACAAACAGCTTAACCATTCGCTCGGATAGTTTGCACCGACAACCGTTATCCAGAACAATATTCCAAGCATTGCAAGCATAATAGGAATTCCCGTAGCTTTACTCGTAAGTATTTTATCAAGCTTTCTTGTACGCATATTGAGTTCATCTTTTTTGTATCTTACACATTCTCCCGAAATCTTTTTACTGATTTGCGACAATTTTTCAATGTTTTGTCCGTAGTTATTTTCGGAGAGTATGTCAATCCCTTCAAAATTTCTTTTTACAGAAAAGCACTTTGTTTTTCCGCTGCACACATCATAAATTTTACTTTTAAGCTCGTCAATGCCTTTTCTGCCTGTTGCACAGGTTTTTACCACAGGTATTCCCAAATTAAGCGACAGCTCGTCACAATCAATCTCAATACCGTTCTTTTCAGCCTCATCACAAAGATTAAGACAAAGAACAGCATTATTTCTGATTGATAACACCTGCAATGCAAATGAAAGATTTCTTTCAATAACTCCGCAATCAACAACTATTACAACGCAGTCATTTTGATTTTGTATAAGACACTCCCTTGTTACCGCTTCTTCACCCGAAAACGAAAGCAGGGAATAGCATCCCGGTAAATCCGTAATACAAAACTTTGCGTCTTTGATTTTGCAACAACCTCTGGCAAACTCAACTGTTTTACCCGTCCAGTTTCCCGTGTGCTGTCTTAATCCCGTCAGTTCGTTAAAGATTGTACTTTTGCCGACATTAGGGTTACCGGCAAGAGAAATTTTGTAATCACAATCTGAAACATCCGTTTTTTTCAAAGATGACTTATCTGTAGAAAACAATAAAAAAGCCTCCTTTTATTCAGGAGTAACAATAATATCTTTGCAGTCGTTATTTCTCAGTGCCACAACGGCATTTTTAACAAGATACGCAGACGGATCACCGAACGGACTTGTAAACAAGGGGATAATAGGACTGTTCTCCATAATGCCAAAATCAAATATTCTGTTCTTGATATTTTCATTACAGTTCACACGATAAACAATCCCCGTAACTCCAAGCGGCAACTTGTCAAGCGAACATTTTTCTTTCATCTGATTCACCGATTTCAACTTTTTATTAACAGCATATTCAATTCAAACAACTAAGTTACAGAAAAAGCTTGCCATAAACTAAGCTTATATCGTACCCGAAAAAACTCTGATATCAGAAAAATTTTAAGGAATTGACACGATTATAATCAGGTGCTATAATTAAATGCAGATTTTAAATGTTTTAAATTTAATATAGGTTTACGGTTCAAAATGCACTTTGCAGAGTAGGTAATAGAGAATTCGGTGAGAATCCGAAGCAACAGTCATTACTGTATTTGGCATTGCCATAAGTCAGGTCGCTACCCGTATGCCTCGGATTTTGCAAATCTTGGACAAGGAAGAGGTGCAACCGACCATATCTGTACAGACTTTTGGTCTGTATGGTTTTGTTTGTTGTGCCTTCCA
>CACXYD010000040.1 GCA_902771755.1 uncultured Ruminococcus sp.
ATATGTAATGCTACGCAAGTTAGGCAAACCGAAGCTTCTCAGATTGCTGCCGAGTCCGACTTTATGGTTGTAATCGGCGACAGGCACAGCTCCAATACGGGAAAGCTTTTTGATATATGCAAAAGACAGTGTGAGAACACAGTTCTCATCGAAACCGCTGCTGAGCTTGATTTGAACAAGGTTTCGGCTGCCGAATCAATCGGCGTAACTGCGGGTGCTTCAACGCCTGCAAGGATAATAAAGGAGGTACTGGATACAATGAGTGAAGTAAAATCCGGTGAAACAAATTTGGAACCATCTTTTGAGGAGATGCTTGAGGAGTCCCTCAAAAACTTTAATACAAACGAGAGGGTAATGGGCACAGTTCTGAGCATAGCTCCTAACGAAGTTCAGGTAGATGTCGGCAGAAAGCAGACAGGCTTTATTCCTGCTTCTGAGCTTTCAAACGATCCTAACGCAAGACCCGAAGATGTAGTTAAAGTTGGCGATGTTATTGAGCTTCTTATTATGAAGACCAATGATCAGGAAGGCACTATCATGCTTTCAAAGCGCAGAGTAGATGCCCAGAAGGGTTGGGAAGAGCTCAAAGAAAAGGCAGAGTCACAGGAGGTTCTCTCCGGCAAGGTTACTGAGGCAGTTAAGGGCGGCGTAATCGTTCTTTACAACGGCTCAAGAATCTTTATCCCTGCATCACAGGCAACAGCTACTCGTGAAGAGAGCCTTGAAGACCTCGTAGGTCAGGATGTTGATTTCAGACTTATCGAAGTTTCACAGAACGGCAGACGCAGAAGAGCTATCGGTTCAATCCGCAGCGTACTCAAGGAGCAGAGAGCTGCTCAGCGTGAAGAATTCTGGAAAACTTGCGAAGTTGGCAAGCGTTACAAGGGCGTTGTTAAGTCACTTACAAGCTACGGCGCATTTGTTGACCTTGGCGGCGTGTTCGGCATGATCCACATTTCAGAGCTTTCATGGACACACATTAAGCACCCGAGCGAAGTTGTTAATGTTGGCGATACAGTTGATGTTTACATAAAGGACATCAACGAGGAAACAAAGAAGATTTCTCTTGGTTTCAAGAACGCTGAAGACAATCCGTGGGAAATCCTCAAGAACAACTATCCTGAGGGAACAGTTGTTAAGGCTACAATCGTTGGTCTTACAACATTCGGTGCATTTGCAAACATCATCCCCGGCATTGACGGCCTTATCCACATTTCTCAGATTGCAAACAAGAGAATTGAAAAGCCCGCTGATGTACTTAAGGTTGGCGAAACTGTTGAAGCTAAGATTACTGCAATCGACTTTGACAAGAAGCGTGTAAGCCTTTCAATGCGTGCACTCCTTCCTGAAGACGAGCAGGCACCTGCTGAGTCTGAAGAAGCTGCTGAATAATCAGAACTTTTGTGGGCATCCGAAAGGATGCCCTTTTGTTTTAAATTAATTTAATCGGGTACAGGCTATGAAACGACTGATTTCCCTTGTGACGGCTGTTATGCTTATCGCACTTCTCGGTGTGTGCAAAAGCCGTGCGTACGATGAATACAATCTGCCTGACCTTGCCGCTTGTTCGTCTGTAAAAAGTGACAGCAACGGCAAGGGCGGATTTGTGTGCGCTTTTTCCGGGAATACAGTGATTTCTGCAAGGCTTGTACCCGATTTTTCTGCTTATAATTTTACGGTTGACGGTCAGATAAGAAGTGTGTCGCAGAGCGGAAAATATACCTATGCACTTGTTTTTGACGATGCTTTTACAAACAAATATTCCGTGTATGCCCTCAATCTCGATAACGGAAATGTTTCACAGAATACTTTTGTTGACGAAAATTTTATGACCGATTCCTTTTCCGTGACCGATAACAGTATTTATTATATCAAGACCGACAGCTTGATATCATATATTGTATGTAGAAATCTTGCATCCGACAAAAAGTCAAAAATTACTTTTACCGACAATGTAAACGAGGTTTTCGATAATAACGGAAAATCATACGCAAGACTTTGTGACGGCTCAATTTACAAGCTTTCACAGTCATCGGCAACCTATGTTGCAAACACGGGCGAACTCAAAAATATTTATAACGCAGGAGTGAACAGAGTTATAAACGAGGATGGATTTATTGTTTCATTGTCAGATAATTCAAGAGAATATGTTTCAAATGCCGTAGCCGAAAATGTTTCGGTATCCGATAACAAAATTTATTCTGCTGTGAATTACCGTCTTAATCTTAAAAATTCCGAAAAAACTAAAAGCGTGTCCATTCCCGACAGGGCAAAGGCAGTTGTTTCCTACAAAAATCAATGTGCTGTTCTGCTTGATAACGGAACGGTTCAGGTGTTTGGTTCGGCTGATTTTGAAGAAAAGAAAATGAATGGCAATGACAACAATCACAACAATCACAATTCTTCAAAATCGGATATTCAACCGAATAATTCCAATTATCTGTTTTCGGACGGGATAATTTACGGAATTTACAGCGGGGAAACCGTTGCCGATTTAAAAAATAAAACCTCTGCCGAAAATGTATATAAGTCTGACGGAACAATTGCGAAAAGCGGAAAGTTGAAAACAGGGTTTACTGCTGTTATAGATTCAAAGACTTACACCATAGCAGTTTGCGGAGATGTAACGGGTGAAGGCAATGTCAATTCAAAAGATGTCACGCTCTTGCAAAAATATCTCTGTAATAATGCCGAATTAAACGGTGCATATCTCAAAGCAGCCGATTTTGACCTTGACGGCAAAGTAGATAACCGTGACCTTGTTTTGATTTCAAGACAATAAATAACCCCTTGGTATGAATTTCGGATTTACCGAATTGTACCAAGGGGATTTTTCTTATTTGTTGATTATGTTTTTACCCATGTTGTAAGCTTCAAGCATAGCTTTTGACTGTTTTACATCGCCTGCATTGGATGAATTAGTGCCTATTACCGTTCCGCCCTCAATGCTGTTTGGAACGCAACAGGTGAATCCGTGAAGTGCGTCAAGCATTGTTTTTGTGTACGATTCATCAGGTGCGGCACAGGTGATTATGAAAAAGAAAGTTTTTGATTCAAGCTTTGTATAAAATGCGTATGTTCTGTCAATAAGTGCTTTCAACTGTGAACTCATAGAATAGAAGTAGATAGGGGATGCAAGCACAATTGCATCGGCATTAATCATTTTCTCCTTGATTTCTGTCATATCATCCTTTTGAATGCAAGTTCCGCCGTTTTTCTGACAAGCATCGCATCCCAGACAACCGCCTATTTTTTGCGTGTAATATGGATTTTTTCAACTTCGAAACCCGATTCTATTGCACCTCTTTCAAACTCATCGCAGAGTATTGAAGAATTGCCCTTGATTCTCGGACTGCCTTCTAAAATTAATACCTTCATAATTATCTTCTCCTTTTAATTTGTAATTCCAAGACTGTCGTTTGCACCTATTGTTTCGTCACGCATAACATCCGCCATAAACTGTGCTATCGCACTTCGGTCAACATCTCTGTGCAAAGGCTGCTTGCTTTCGTCTGTAAGATTGTATGACTCGTTCTCTCCGTCAACAATTCCGGGACAACGCAAAAGTGTGGTTGTGGCATCACTTTCTGCAATCAAATCAGCCGCCTCAATATATTCGGGGCGCTTTTTTGCGTACATATTCAGCATAATTCCTCTTGCGCCTGTAATTTCGTGATGAATTCCCATGCCTGTAATCCACACAATTCTTCTGACAGATGTTTCTTTGAGTGCTGTAACAATGTTTTTTGCCATGGTGAGAATATCTCCGTCCAAAGAACAAAGCATTATATCCTGACCGTCCATAGCTTTCTTTACATCATCATAATTAACCGCATCACCCTGAATAACATTAACTCCTGTCATGTCAAGATTGCCGAATTTCTGCGGATTACGGACAAATACGGATAATTCAATATCACTCTCTGAAATCATTTTTCTTGTGATATACTTTCCTGTATGACCTGCCGCACCGAAAATTACTACCTTTTTCATATTTCTTCACCTTTCTTTTTGTCATTTTTCCAGACATTTTTATATTTAACAAAATAGAAAATACTCATGAATATACTCAACGCTTCTCCGACTGCAATAGAAAGCCACACGCCGTCCATTCCGAAAATATTCGGAAGAACAAGAACAGGAATAACCATAAAGATTATCGTTCTGCAAAATGACAGGATTGCAGAAGTTTTTCCGTCATTGAGAGCAGTAAACCAGCCTGAGGCAAATATATTGTAAGCCATCATTACAAAGCTTATTGCAACTATTCTGAATCCGTGCAATGAAATCTCAGCAACATCTGCGTTGCCTTTTGCAAAAAATCCAACCAAATACGGACCGCATAAATAGCTTACAAGCGTAACTGCCAATGCCGTAATACCTAAGGTCAGAACGTTGATTTTGAACAGCTTTGAGAGCCGTTCACGGTCATCTTTGCCGAGATTGTAGCTTACAACAGATGCAATTCCGTTGATATATCCACGGAACAGTCCACCGAACAAGCCCTGAGCATACCATATAATTGACAATGACGCAACTCCGTCTGAACCGCCAAGATTCATCAAAATTCTGTTAAAGAGTATTGTTATAACCGAAAATGCAAGTACACTAACCATTTCGGAAGAACCGTTTATACAGCTGTCAACAATCGTTTTAAGCCGCCATTTAGGCTTTACAACATATAGAACCTGTTTTCGGTTAACGCAGAATATTATAACGCCGATAACAGAGGGGAGAGCATATCCGATTCCTGTTGCTATTGCCGCACCTGCCAGTCCAAAATTCATAACCGATATAAACAACCAGTCAAGCACTATATTAAGAATACCGCCCATAACGGAGAGAGCTGCTCCGAGTCCTGCTTTGCCGACCGTAATAAAACTCAGCTGAAAAACCATGCTGAACACGGCAAAGGGAATAGATATTAAAACCGGTATCATATATTGTCTGCAATATGAGAGCAATTCCTCATCCGAACCTAAGAATCTGCATAGTGGATTCAAAAAGATAAAGCAGAGCAAAGACAGAACAACGCTGAACAGGAATGCCGTCACCATAAGCAGAGAGAAATCCTGACGAGCCTCTTTTACTTTTCCTTCACCGATTTTTTTGGCAACAAGCGCATTTCCGCCTGTACCGAACATCATTCCCAAAGCTGATGAAAGATAAATCATAGGCATAGTTATATTTATTGCCGATAATGCGTTTGTATCTACCCACCTTGCAACAAAAATTCCGTCAACCGTTGAATACAAGCTTGTAAATACGCTTGAAAAAATTGTGGGTAACGCAAATGCAATCAGCCACGGAAAGCTTATTTTATGTTCTAATCGTAATTGTTTACTCAAAATATTCTCCTGCTATTTTCGCTTATTTATTGTGTTAATCCAGTTTTTTAACATTTGATCAAGTTCATCGTCATTGATTGAATTTGCACTTTTTAATGCAAGACAGTCTGCAATGTCTGCATTTTTTACAAGACTTGAAAAATCAGATTCTGTTTCGCCTTGATTTGTAATATATGTCCAGAACGGTGCAACAGTTTTGCCTGAAAAATCCTGCTTTTCAAGATAACTCATTATCGGATTTGATATGCTGTCATTCCAAACAGGAGTACCGATTAGTATTCTGTCATATTTGTTTATATCAGGCAAATTCCCTGATAATTCGGGCATTTGATTATTATCTCTTTCAGAAAACACACGGTCAGATACATCGTTATCACTTCCGTTGTACGGTTCTTTCAATGTTATTTCATACAAATCACCGCTTGTTAAATTTTTTAAATGTTCGGCAACTCGCTTTGTTGTACCCGTGTAAGAATAATAAACTATCAGAGTCGAAATGTCATTGTTGCTTTCTTCGTTCAGTTGAGCTTGATTGCTTTCGGTTGTTTCTTGAACTGAGCCTTTTGTACTGCATCCGGAAGTAATCAACATGAACGCTGAGATAAAAAGTAAAACTAATGCGAAAAGCTTTTTCATTATTGAAAATCTCCTTTACATCAACTTATAACCGCCGTCTATTTTAATAACTTCGCCGTCAATAAATTCCGCATCATCACTTGCCAGAAAAGCGACAAGTTTCGCAACTTCTTCGGGTTTTGCCATTCTTCCTTTGCAGGTTTTTGATGTCTGATAATCAATCAGTTCTTTAGGAAGGTCTTTGTTCATATCGGTAGCAACCCAACCCGGACATACGCAGTTTACATTTACATACGGCTGAAACTGAAGGGAAGATGTTTTTGTAAGATTTATCAAAGCTGCTTTTGATGCGTCATATTCCGCACTTTCGGCATTATAAGTTGTCATAACATCTATAGTGGCAATATTAATGATTTTACCGTACTTGTTTTTTATCATTTCTTTACCGAGAATTTGTGTAAGAAGAAACGGTGCGTAAAAATTAATTTTCATCGAACTTTCAAAATCTGCAATCTTCTTGTCATCAAAATCGCTGTAAAGTGCAATTCCTGCATTGTTTACAAGTACATCAACTTTGCTGAATTCTTTTAAAGCACTTTCTGCAAGATTACGCACTTCATCTTCTTTTGACAGGTCGGCTTTTATTGCAACCGAACGGACGCCGTATTTTTCTGTTAATTCAGAACTTATTTTCTCGGCTTTATCCTTGCTATTCACATAGTGAACGATAACATCGTATCCTCTTGAGGCAAATTCATATGCCTCAGCTTCACCCATTCCTCTGCTTGAACCTGTAATAAGTGCTGTTTTATTCATCATTTTACCTCTGTGAATTCATTATTTGACTTTTGACTTACTTTCTTCAAAAGATTATCCGCAAATTTATTTTCTACTGAAATTGCGATTTCAAGGTCGTTGTCTGAGATTGCGGACACGGCATCTTCTTCATATTTAAATAAGGGGAGTATCAGTTCTTCGGCAAATTGTTTGCCTTCTTCTGTGAGAACAATAATTTTTTCCCTTTTATTGAGAGGATTAACCTCCATTTCAATTCTGTTTGTCTTGAGTTGTTTTTTTATTATGCTGTTTATTGAGGTTTTTGGTGCGTCAAGCTGTGTGCATAAATCTTTCTGTGTAATCATACGGTTACCGCTTTCAAGAATAACATAATAAATCTGCATTTCATAAAGTGTAAGTCCGTGGTTTGACGCCCAAACTTCATAAGCACGGTTTACCTTCTTTACTGCATCGTATATTAAATTTATTTTTTCTCTGCTCATATAATCACTCCTTGATAAGTACGATATCGTACTGTTGTTAGTATAGTACGAATTCGTACTCTTTGTCAAGTGAAAAATTTTTACAAATAAAAACTCCCCTTGAATATAGGGGAGAGATAAATAAGAAATGTATAAAACAAAAACCGCCCCAATCGGAGCGGTTCAATTTGTTTATTATCGAAAATAAACTATATCAGTCCATTTCCCAGTTGTGCCATACATTCTGGATATCGTCATTATCCTCGAACATATCAAGCATTTTCTGCATCTTAGTTGCAGTTTCTTCGTCCTCAAGCTTTGTGTATGTGCTTGGAACCATTTCAATTTCAGCAGAAACGAATGTGTAGCCGAGTTTTTCAAGCTCATCTCTTACTGCACCGAAATCATCAGTTTCTGTGTAAATTGTAAATACATCATCGTCAGCCTCAAAGTCTGATGCACCGCACTCAAGAGCATCGCTCATTACGGTATCCTCATCCTTTTCAAGATCCTCACGCTCAATAACGAGAACGCCCTTCTTTGAGAACATAAAGCTTACACAACCCTGTGTACCCATATTGCCGCCGAACTTATCAAAGTAATGTCTTACTTCGCCTGCTGTTCTGTTTCTGTTGTCTGTAAGTGCCTCAACGATTACAGCAACACCGCTTGGACCGTAGCCCTCATATGTAACAGCCTCATAGTTTGTTGAATCAGCATCGCTTGATGCTTTCTTGATGATTCTTTCAATGTTGTCGTTAGGTACATTTGCAGCCTTTGCTTTTGCAATACAATCCTTGAGTTTTGAGTTTACAGAAGGATCGGCACTTCCGCCTTCCTTGATTGCAACGATAAGCTCTCTGCCGATTTTTGTAAATACCTTAGCTCTTGCGGCATCGTTCTTACCCTTTTTCTGCTTGATTGTACTCCATTTGTTATGTCCTGACATTAATATCATTCCTTTGTCAATAAAGTATAATTATCTTATTAAGTATATCACACACACCTTTGTGATGTAAATAAAAAAAGTTATTACAGTTTTGTAATAACTCCATTGTCAAATATCGCCTGTGGTGCTATAATCTATGTTGTAGAAAATAAATACCGATAAAAAGGCTTTTATTATACTGAATTTCAGCGTGAGAAATACCTCATACCGAATGTTTTAATGTAACAAATTATAAAATATAGCTTGAATGCTTGAAATATAATTTTACGAAGGGAGTTTTTGAAATGATCAGATCTATGACGGGTTTCGGCAGATGTGAAACCGTTATAAACGGTCGAGAGATTACCGTTGAAATCAAAAGCGTGAATCATCGCTATTTTGAATTTTCCTGCAGAACCCCAAGAAGTTACGGATTTCTTGACGACAAACTTAAAAACTATGTAAATTCAAGGGTTTCACGAGGCAAGATTGATATGTTCGTATCAATCGGTGCGTCAGATGAAGAACCTTGTGATGTAACCGTTAATCATCAGCTTGTTTCGGGATATATCAACGCTTTTAAGGAAATCAGCGAAAAGTACGATATTCCAAACGATGTTTCAACAGTTTCGCTTTCACGCTTTCCCGATGTTTTCACAGTTCACAAAGCACCTGAGGACGAGGATCAGATTACTGCCGATGTTCTTTCAGCCGCAAAGGTTGCCGTTGACGCTTTTGTTGCAATGCGTGAAACAGAGGGCGAAAAGATGAAAGAGGATATTCTTTCAAGAGCCAACACAATTCTTTCAATTGTAGGCGAAATTGAGGAGCGTTCTCCGCAGACTGTTGCAGAGTATGAACAAAGACTTATGGAACGCATCAAGCAGACGCTTGCGGAAAATGATGTTAAGGTTGACGAGCAGAGGGTTCTTACAGAGGTTGCCGTGTTTGCGGATAAGGTGGCCGTTGCAGAGGAAACCGTAAGACTTCGCAGTCACTTTGACCAGCTTTCAAAGTTTCTTGAATATGACGAGCCTGTCGGCAGAAAGATTGACTTCATCATTCAGGAAATGAACCGTGAATCAAACACAATCGGTTCAAAGGTTCAGGACGCAATTCTTGCTCACAAGGTTGTTGACATCAAGAGTGAAATTGAAAAAATCCGTGAACAGGTTCAGAATATCGAATAAGGTGAACAGATGAAACTTATTAATATCGGTTTTGGTAATCTTGTCAGCTCCGACAAGATTGTTGCAGTAGTTGCTCCGGACTCTGCTCCCGTAAAGCGAATTGTTCAGGATGCAAAACAGAACAATCTGCTTATTGACGCAACCTGCGGACGAAAATGCAAATCTGTAATTGTTGCCGAGAATAATCATGTTATTCTCTCAGCAATTTCATGTGAGGCAATTCAGAACAGAACGGACGAAAGTGAGGAAAACAAGGATGAGCATTAACAGAAAAGGAAATCTTATTTTGTTTACCGGTTCATCGGGTGTAGGCAAGGGTACAATAATTAAGGAACTTCTTGACCGTGACAAAAATATCCGTCTTTCGGTTTCAAACACAACAAGAGAACCGAGAGAGGGAGAGGTTGACGGAGTTCATTATAACTTTTTGACAAGAGAACAGTTCAACGATGTTCTCAGGAATGACGGCTATCTTGAACACGCAGAGTTTTGCGGTAATCTTTACGGCACACCTAAAAAGCAGGTTGAAGATATGCTCAATCAGGGTTACGATGTTCTGCTTGAGATTGAGGTCAAGGGCGGACTTCAAATCCTTGACAAATATCCCGACATTCTCAGTATCTTCATTCTTCCTCCTTCAATGGAATCGCTTGAAAGACGACTTCGCAGAAGGGGTACAGAGGACGAAGAAACTATTCAGAAAAGACTTGCACAAGCCAAAGAGGAAATCGGCTACAAAGACAGATATAAGTACAATGTAGTGAACGGTGACCTTGAAACAGCAATAAATGAGGTTCTCGATATTCTTCACAAAGAGGACGAAAACACTCATTAAATAAATATACAAAGAAAACTAACATAAAATATTTTAAGAGGAGAATTATTATGCATAAAGTTGATGTAGATTCATTATTACAGGGTAAGCAGAGTAAGTACGCACTTGTTGTAGGTGTTGCAAAAAGAGCAAGAGAAATTACTCAGACTTTTGAAGAGGAGCAGATTGTAACAGAGGATAAGCCGGTTCTTATCGCAATCAAGGAAATCGAAGGTCACGAAATCAACATTCTTGAGCCTGACGAAGATGAACTCTGATTTAACAGTCAAAGTTGCCGTTGAAAACACAACATATGTTTTCGACAAATTTTTTGACTACCTTGTGCCAACGGCTTTTACCGATTTGGTTCAGGTTGGCAAAAGGGTTCTCGTTCCGTTCGGCAGAGGTAACAAAAAGAAACAGGGAATAATTTTTGAGCTTTCTCCCGTGAGTGATGACATTCCGGTTGAAAAGCTCAAAAACATTTGTTCCGTTCTTGATGACGAACCTGTCTTGTCGGAAGAACTTCTGAAACTTGCCGAGTTTATGAAAGAGCATTATTTCTGCACCTATTATGATGCGGTAAAAACAATGCTCCCCGCAGGTATCAATTACAAAATCACAACGCTTTACGGTGTTCGTGAGGGTGTAAATGAAGAAGAATTTTCTGATGAACAACGAAGAATTTTTGATTACCTTCATTCAAAAAGAAAAGCCGTAAAATCCGATAAAATTCTTGACGATTTCGGACTTGATAACACGGCTGTTCTTGAAGATATGGTAAAATCGGGTTATCTTTACAAATCCGATGAGGCTTTCAGAAAGGTTTCGGATGCGGTTATGAAAATGGCTGCACCCACAGAACTTGCAGACAGCGACAATATCAAGCTTACTGAAAAGCAGAAAGCCGTTCTTGACCTCATCAAAATGACAGGCGGAACATCAGTTAAAGAGGTTTGCTACTTTACGGGCGTTACAACAGGCGTTACGGACGCACTTTATAAAAAAGGTCTTATCTACTACTATGACGAAGAAGTGTTCCGTATTGAGGACAGAACAAAGGATGAAAGCCTTACTCCCGTTGTGTTGTCAGATCAACAGCAGACAGCCTGCGATAATCTCTATGCCGAATATGCCGACTCAAAACCGCACACAAGCCTTTTGTTCGGTGTTACGGGTTCGGGCAAAACAAGCGTTTTTATGAAACTGATTGAGCGTGTAATAAACGATGACAAGGGCATTATAGTTATGGTGCCTGAAATTTCGCTTACACCGCAGTTTGTTTCAACCTTTTCAAAGCGTTTCGGTGAGCAGATTGCCGTATT
>CACXYD010000041.1 GCA_902771755.1 uncultured Ruminococcus sp.
GCCTGCCTCTGCAAGGCTGTCAATATCCCGGCAGTCGCTGCTCTTGCCGCTGATGCCGAGCAGGCCGCTCTTCTTGTTCATCATCGTCAGCACTTCATCCACGCTGATCGGATGGCCGACGGGGGTTCCGTCGTCGTTCAGGGGATTGTTGGCGATGAACTGCACCACCGCGGGATCGCAGCTTCCGCAGCGGGTTCCCATCAGAAGACCTTCCAGCGGCGTCAGGCCCATGCTGGTATCCTGGCACTTTCCGTCCTTTACTGCGCTCAGGCTGCTGCCGTTGCCGAGATGGCAGATAATGATTTTCTTGCCTTCCGGGCTGATGCCCAGGAATTCACACACCCGACGGCTGACGTAGCGGTGGCTGGTGCCATGGAAGCCGTAGCGGCGTACATGCAGTTTTTCCTCATACATTTTGGGAACACCGTACATATAGGCCTTCGGCGGCATTGTCTGGTGGAAAGCAGTGTCAAATACGGCAACCTGCGGCGTTCCTTTCATAACCTTCTCGCAGGCTTCAATGCCCATCAGGTTGGCCGGATTATGAAGCGGTCCGAGGGGGAAGCAGTCACGGATTGCCTGCTTCGCGGCGTCGTTCACGATGACGGAGGCTGTAAACGCACTGCCGCCATGGAGCACCCGGTGGCCGACGGCGCCGATTTCATCCGTGCTCTTGATCACACCGGATTCCGGATCCTGCAGAACTTTAAGCATCAGCTGAGCTGCTGCTTCATGATCCGGGATTGCCATCTCGATTTCGGTTTTTATGTCTCCGGCACTCTGTTTCAGGCGACTTCCCTCAATGCCGATGCGTTCGACAAGTCCCTTGGCCAGTTCTTTCTCACCGTCCATGTCGATCAGCTGATATTTCAATGAAGAGGAACCCGCGTTTACAACCAGAATTTTCATGATACAAACTCTCCTTTGCATTCTTAGGGTGCTTCGATTATACACGCTTTTGCCTCGAATGAAAAGAGATTTGACACAAAACATCAGGGAGCGTATAAATAATTCAGGAAAGAACAGGTTTTTTTATGGAAGGAAGGGGCTCAGCCGATGTCAGTTCTAGGAATAGTGGCAGAATACGATCCGTTTCACAACGGTCATAAATATTTGCTCGAAAGTGCAAAAAATGTGCTTAAAGAGCCGATTATAGCTATTATGAGCGGCAGCTTTACCCAGCGTGGCGAGGTTGCCGTGTGCGACAAATTTGTCCGTGCAAAATCTGCCCTTGAAAACGGTGCGGATTTGGTGCTTGAACTGCCCGTTGTGTTCTCGCTTTCGGGCGCTGAGGGCTTTGCAAAGGCAGGTGTTGCGATTGCATCGGCTTTTGACTGCACAAATCACCTTGCTTTCGGAAGTGAAAGCGGCAACTGCGAACTGCTCAAAAAATCAGCAAAGGCTGTTTGTGACGAAAGGGTACAGGCTCTTGTGCGTGACGGTATGAAAAACGGCGGATACTATCCCCGTGAACTTGAAAATGCTGTCAAAACGGTTTTCGGCGATGAGATTTCGTCCGTACTTTGCGAACCGAACAATATTCTTGCCGTTGAGTATATAAAGGCATTGAGCGGTACGGGCATTGAGCCGTTCTCGGTTGCAAGAACAGGTGTTGCACACGACAGCCGTATTGCGGGCGGAGGCTTTGCGTCTGCGTCACACATAAGAGAAATGTTGCGTAACGGTGAAAATGCGAAGAAGTACGCTCCGTACATTCCCGATGAAATCACATTCCCCGAAAATCTTGACAGACCATTGCTGTACCGTCTGCGTACTATGACAAGAGAGGACATCGCAAAACTGCCCGATGTGGGTGAGGGGCTTGAAAACAGAATTGCCGATGCGGCGATGTGTTGCAGTACCTCGTCCGAAATTGCCGACTTTGTAAAGACAAAACGCTACACTCACGCACGCATACGGAGAATACTCGCCTGTGCATTGCTCGGAATTGAAAAGAGCCACACGAAAATCCCGATTGAGTATGTCCGTGTTTTAGGTTTCACAAACGAGGGGGCAGGTTTGCTCAAGGACTGCCGACTGAATGTTGTCACCTCTGCAAGCAACGGTATAAAAACAGGCGGCAATACAAAGGCATTGCTTGAAAAGGACATTTCCGCCTACGATATTTCGGCTCTTGCATATGATATTCCCAAAAGGAGCGGACTTGATTTTACAACACCTATTGTGAAAATATGACATTCTGCGATTGATTCGTCAATGATATGGCAGAAACGGCAGTTTCTGAGGACTTTTCTTACATTTTTTACCGCAAAAAACTGCGGATTTTACGGGATTTTTATCTTTTTTGTGAGAAGTGCAACAATAAGCGTGTAATCTTTTTGTAATTATTATTGAACCCGATAAAAGTAGAAAAATGGTCAAAAAAACATTGACAAATATTTAACAAAGATGATAGAATAGAATCAATCGAGAATTAGCTAATTCTGAAACAACGATTGAAAGGATCCAAAAAAATGAAAAGAATTCTTTGCTTTCTGATGGTATGCACAATGTGCGCATCAGCGGCAGTCGGACTCTCAGGATGCGGTTGTGACGACAACACATCAAACAGCAGTAAGCCCGGCTACAAGGTTGAGCCGACAGAGCCTGACCTTACAAACGGAGATTTCGGATTTTTCATTATCAATCAGGAAGAACTTATGATTACAAAGTACACAGGTTCTGACACGGTTATTGAAATTCCCGAAAGCTATAAGAACTACAAAGTTACCGTAATCGGTGCAAGCGTGTTCAATGACTCCAAAATCACGGAAGTAACAATTCCGTCAAGCATCAAGCAGATTGAAGATTATGCCTTTTCAAGCTGTCACAGCCTCACAAAGGTAAATCTCGCCGAAGGTCTTGAAATCCTTAACAACAGCGTGTTCTTTAACTGCTCCGAGTTAAGAGAAATCAAACTTCCAAGCACACTTAAAGAAATCGGACCGAGAGCTTTTTCGGGTACGGCACTTAACAATGTTGTTCTTCCCGACAGCGGTAAACTCACAAAGATTGATGAATATGCTTTCTATCAGTCACTTGAGCTTACAGATATCACAATTCCGGCTTGTATTACAAGTATTCCCGACAATGCGTTTGAAGGATGCAAAAACGAAGTTACAATCCACGGAGCAAACGGTTCATATGCCCAGAGTTATGCTAAGAAAAACAACCTTAAATTCAAGGCTGACTTAGACAACTCGTCAAAAAAGGCAACCAAGGCAAGCAGTAAAGCTGCCGAGAAAGCCGAGTAATTAAGGCAAATTAATTTGATATCATTTTCAGCTTTGCTGAATCTAATATAATTATGCAAGATAAGAGGTAGATTAAATGAGTACAAAAGAGTATCCTATCGTAGATAACGCAGAAAGCTTTGAAGCTGCCCTTGCAAAAGTAAGAGAAGCTCAGAAAATTTTTGCTACCTACACACAGGAGCAGGTTGACAAGATTTTCCTTGCTGCCGCTACTGCTGCTAACCAGATGAGAATTCCGCTCGCTAAGATGGCTGTTGAAGAAACAGGCATGGGCGTTGCAGAAGATAAGGTTATCAAGAACCACTTCGCATCTGAGTACATTTACAACGCTTACAGAAATGTTAAGACTTGCGGCGTTCTTGAGGAAGACAAGGCTTACGGCATCAAGAAGATTGCTGAGCCAATCGGCGTAATCGCTGCTGTTATTCCTACAACAAACCCAACTTCAACTGCTATCTTTAAGACACTCGTTTGTCTTAAGACAAGAAACGGTATCATCATCAGCCCACATCCACGTGCTAAGAAGAGCACAATCGAGGCTGCTAAGGTTGTTCTTGAGGCTGCTGTTAAGGCAGGCGCTCCTGAGGGCATCATCAGCTGGATTGATATTCCTTCACTTGAACTCACAAACACACTTATGCAGGAAGCTGACTGCATCCTCGCAACAGGTGGTCCCGGCATGGTTAAGGCTGCTTATTCATCAGGTAAGCCTGCACTCGGTGTTGGCGCCGGTAACACTCCTGCTATCATTGATGAAACAGCTGACATTTTACTCGCAGTTAACTCAATTATCCACTCAAAGACATTTGATAACGGTATGATCTGTGCTTCAGAGCAGTCTGTTATCGTTGAAAAGAAGATTTACAGCAAAGTTAAGAAGGAATTCAAGGCTCGTGGCTGCTACTTCCTTAACGAGGAAGAAACAGAGAAGGTTAGAAAGACTATCATCATCAACGGCGCTCTTAACGCTAAGATTGTTGGTCAGAAGCCTGTTACAATCGCAGCTCTTGCAGGTGTAACAATTCCTGAGGAAACAAAGGTTCTTATCGGTGAGGTAGAATCAGTTGACATCAGCGAAGAGTTCGCTCACGAGAAGCTTTCTCCTGTACTCGCTATGTACAAGGCTGAAGATTTTGAAGATGCTGTTGCAAAGGCTGAGCAGCTCGTTGCTGACGGCGGTTACGGTCACACATCTTCACTTTATGTTGACGCTGTTAACGAAAGAGCAAAGATTGACGAGTTTGCATCAAGAATGAAAACTTGCCGTATCCTTGTTAACACACCTTCTTCACAGGGTGGTATCGGTGACCTTTACAACTTCAAGCTTACTCCTTCACTCACACTCGGCTGTGGTTCATGGGGCGGCAACTCTGTTTCTGAGAATGTTGGTTGCAAGCACCTTATCAATATTAAGACAGTTGCCGAGAGGAGAGAAAATATGCTTTGGTTCAGAGCACCTGAAAAGGTTTATATCAAGAAGGGCTGTATGCCTGTAGCTCTTCAGGAACTCAAGGATGTAATGGGTAAGAAGAGAGCATTCATTGTTACTGACTCATTCCTTTACAAGAATGGCTACACAAAGCCAATCACAGACAAGCTCGATGAAATGGGCATCACATATACAACATTCGCAGATGTTGAGCCTGATCCATCACTTATTTCAGCTCAGAAGGGTGCAGAGGCTATGCGTAAGTTTGAGCCTGACTGCATTATCGCACTCGGCGGCGGTTCAGCAATGGATGCCGGCAAGATCATGTGGGTTCTCTATGAGCATCCGGAAGTTGACTTCCAGGATATGGCTATGCGTTTCTGCGATATCCGTAAGAGAGTTTACACATTCCCGAAGATGGGTGAGAAGGCATACTTCATTGCTATCCCAACATCATCAGGTACAGGTTCTGAGGTTACTCCTTTCGCAGTTATCACAGACCAGGATACAGGCGTTAAGTATCCGCTCGCTGACTATCAGCTTATGCCTAACATGGCAATCGTTGATGCTAACAACATGATGAGCGGTCCTAAGGGACTTACAGCTGCATCAGGTATCGATGCTGTTTCTCACGCACTCGAGGCTTACGCTTCAATGATGGCTACAGACTTCACAGACGGTCTTGCACTCCGTTCACTCAAGCTTATCTTTGAGTATCTCCCTGCTTGCTATGACAACGGTATGAATGAGCCTGTTGCTCGTGAGAAGGTTGCTCACGCTGCTACAATGGCTGGTATGGCATTCGCTAACGCATTCCTCGGTGTTTGTCACTCAATGGCTCATAAGCTCGGTGCTTTCCATCATGTACCACACGGTATTGCTAACGCACTCATGCTTGAGCAGGTAATCAGATTCAACTCAGCAGAAGTTCCTGCTAAGATGGGTACATTCCCACAGTATGATCACCCACACACACTCGCTCGTTATGCTGAAGTAGCTCGTTACCTCGGCCTCGGCGGCAAGAACGATACAGAGAGCGTTGAGAACCTTATCAAGGCTGTTAACGACCTCAAGGCAAGAGTTGGCATCAAGAGCTCTATCAAGGATTATGTTCCGGACGAAGAGGACTTCCTCAACCGTCTTGACGCTATGACAGAGCAGGCATTCGATGACCAGTGTACAGGTGCGAACCCAAGATATCCGCTCTTCAAGGAAATCAAGCAGATGTACCTCAATGCTTACTATGGCAACAACAGCGAGACTGTTTAATCTATCTCGTAAAGCATAATTATAAAACACCCTGCCCACAAGGCAGGGTGTTTTGTTATGTATGGATAATGCCGTAATGTATTTGTAATACTGTAGCGGCGATCAGTGATCGCCAATCGTTTTGGTTGCAAAACCAAAACGAACATATACAAATTATATGTTAAAACAAATTATATCCGCCCCTACATACTATTATGCACAATGCACAAAAGAATGTTAAAAATTTCACGATTATTTAGTTAAAAATTTAACAATTTTTTATGCACTTCGCATAAAACATCTTGCTCTTTTTGTTTGAAAGGTAAAAAATTATTTATTTGTATTTGCTAAATGCACAAAGAAAATTTTAATTATTTTGTTATTTTTACACTATACTAACCCCTGAAATTGTTGTATAATATAACCACAGCAATGAAAGATTGCTTGATAAATTTTTAATATTTTTAAAGCGAAAGGGGCTTTATTATGAAATTAGATACAGTTCTTGCAAAAAGAGAGAACAAGGTAGTTTATAGAGACGGTGCGCTTGCAGCCAAAGTTTTTGACGAGTGTTATCCGAAATCAGATATTCTTAACGAGGCTCTTAATCAGGCGAGAGTTGAAGAAACAGGTCTTAACATTCCGAAAATCGAAGAAGTTACAAAGATTGACGGAAAATGGGCAATCATCTCTACCTTTATCGAGGGCAAAACTCTTGCAGAGCTTATGGCAGAGCATCCCGAGAAAGAGGACGAATACCTCAATCTCTTTGTAGATATTCAGGTTAAAATCCTCAGTCAGAAAGCACCGTTGCTTAACAAACTCAAGGATAAGATGAAACGCAAAATCAGCGAAACCGACCTTGACGCAACAACAAGATATGAGCTTGAAACCCGTCTTAACGGCATGCCGAACCACACAAAGGTTTGCCACGGCGATTTCAACCCGAGTAATGTTATCATTGATGAGTCGGGTACACCGTATGTTATCGACTGGTCACACGCAACACAGGGCAACGGTTCAGCCGATGCCGCAAGAACTTACCTCTTGTTCCGTTTGAATCATCAGGAAGAGCTTGCAGAAAAGTATATGAAACTCTATTGCACAAAGACAGACACAGCCCGTCAGTATGTTGACCGTTGGCTCCCGATTGTAGCCGCATCACAGTCTGTTAAGGGCAAACCCGAAGAGAGAGAGTTCCTTCTCAAATGGGCAAGCGTTTGCGAATATCAGTAATGCCATATAAATGTATTCCTTAATTCATCGACTGATTAACGGAATTTCATTTTGAAATTTTCTCTCCTCTATTTTTTCATAATTGTATTACGGAAACCGAATAAAAGTTGCTCCCACTCCATATACTTGGTGTGGGAGTTACTTTTTTGAGGTGAATTTTATGTTAATGGTACACAAGGTCAATTTAAAACATCTTGCCACAAGCCTTGCAATCAGCCTCGGCACGGGAATGTTGTCGGGACTGCTCTCAATGGGCGGTATGAAAACCTTTGAAAGCCTTAACAAGCCTCCGCTGTCACCGCCCGGTTGGATGTTCCCGATTGTGTGGACAATACTTTTTATATTAATGGGCATTTCAGCCTACCTTGTATATGAAGAAAATCCCAGAGTTTTGTCGGCAGGACTTGTGCTGTATGCCGTTCAGCTTGCTTTGAATTTTATATGGCCGTTGCTGTTCTTCAACGCAGGTATGTACCTCCTCGCATTTGTCGAACTTGTCGCCCTGTGGGTGTTCATTATATTAATGATAACGGAATTCGCAAAGGTCAACCGCTGTGCCGCATGGCTACAAGTGCCGTATTTGTTGTGGGCGACATTTGCGTTGTATCTGAATTTCGGAATATATATGTTAAATGCGTAGTTTAGTAAATTGAAAGTTGAAAATGGAAAATTGAAAATGGAAAATTGAAAATTACGGTCGAGTGGCAAATTTGCAAATTGCGAAACATTGCCACCCGACCGTTTTGTTTTATATGGAATTAACTGTTAAATTGTAGGGGCGAACCGTGTTCGCCCGCAAGTAAAGGCAGAAAATATATGTTAAAACAACTTATATAGATGTTACAAACCCGTAGGGGCGCTCATTGGGCGCCCGCTTTGATTGAATTTTGTGTTTTTATAAAATCATTTGATGTTATGGAAGTTGTGTATTGTTGAACCGATTGTAAAATCGGTTCAATTGGCGAACACGGTTCGCCGATACGGTAGAACAACATCTTTGTAACATTTATATAATCTGTCTTATCAAAAAGATTGTGCCATTACTTGGCGGGCGGCCGATGACCTCCCGTCTGAAATATAGTCGCAATGCGTTGCACATAAATGTGCTTCCTATTGCTCGTTATTTCAGACAGCGCTATGCTCCCTTTATCCGCCACAGGCGGCGGTCGCAAGGCTACCCCTACAGGATTGAACAAATAATTACAATTCTACGCTCGGGCATCATATGTTTTGAATATTACAAACTATCTTTACGAACTGGGGGCGGCGGCACACCGTAAATATTACAAAAGGTTACAAATTTTGTAATATTTCGCTTTATTTCGGTGTGTGAAATGAAGATTTTGTGAGTAAAACTGCATCAAAATTTCTGAATTAGCAAAAAATACAGGCTTTGGGGTTGATTTTTCAAAGGAGTGATGCTATAATAGTTACAAAGTTGTTATCAAGGTGTAACCTGATTTGTAATTAACTGTCAGATTTGGTAACAATCTTTCAGCCAAAATCTTCCGTACAGTTTGAAAAATGACCTCCGCATTAAGTCGGTCGTTATTTTTGTGTACAGAACTTTGGCTCTCTGATAAAGATGGAGGTAATTAACGATGCAGAGAATAAAAAAGATTACTGCAATCATTCTGAGTGTTCTCACACTTTCAAGTGTATGCGTATTCGGTTCTTCATTTTCTGCCGGTGCAAAAGGCACGGGTGCAGGTCTTGCAGAATGGGCACTCAATGCTTATAACAGCGGATGGTCATATGTTTACGGCGGTTCAACCCCAGGTGCTGTTGACTGTTCAGGTCTTATCTATTCATATGCCGGCGGCGAAAGATGCGGTAATCCACAGCTTGAAACAGCTACCGAAACAGGTTCGGTAAGCGCAGGTATTCCTAATGTTCACGGTCTTGGACTTTGGCGCCCCGGTCATGTCGGTGTTTATGTCGGCAACGGTATGGAAGTTGACGCAAGAGGCGATGAATACGGTGTTTGCTACGAGGCAATCGGCGGTTACAACAACTGGACATACTGGTTCAAACTTGCCGCAGTTTCATATGTAACAAACGGTTGGGAAAGCTTTAACGGCAACTACTACTATTACGAAAACGGTCAGTACATTGTAAATACTTCAAGAACAATTGACGGTACTACATATTACTTTGACTCACAGGGCAGATCGAGCAAGACTCCTTCAAACACTTCTTCAAGCAGTTCATCGGGTTCAAGCTCATCAGGTTCTTCAAGTTCATCAAGCAGCTCATCATCTTCAAGCAACACACCGAGCGTTTACAAGAACGGTTCATCGGGTGCTGAAGTAAAGAAGATTCAGCAAAGACTTGCCGATCTCGGCTACTATGACGGTGCAATTGACGGTTACTTCGGTGACGCAACAGAGGAGGCTTACAAGGCATTCCAGAAAGCCGCAGGTCTTACTGTTGACGGTATCGCAGGTGACGACAGAAATACACTTTATTCAGAGGACGCTCCTGAAGCTCCAAAGGCTGATACAACAACAAAGTCTGAGGACAAGTCAACAGAAGAAACAACTGCTCCCACAGAGGCCGCAACAGAGCCTACAACAGAGGCAGTTCAGTATCAGAACGGTGACGAAAGTGATGAAGTAACTGCAATTCAGCAGCAGCTTATCAAACTCGGCTACTTTGCTATGGATGCAACAGGCTACTACGGTGAATACACAGCACAGGCTGTCGCAAATTTCCAGAATCAGAATTCACTCGATTCAACAGGTATTGTTGACGAAAAGACATACAACGCACTTTTCAGCGACAACGCAGTTGCAAATCCTGAAACAGAGGTTGTAAGCGGTGAAGTTTCTCCGGCAGTTTCAGCCGCTCCGATTGAAATGCCGTCATCAACAGGTGCATCACAGTTCATTCTTTCAAACGAAAAGAATCAGAACTACTCAGACACAGCATCAAGTGTTGCTGTTCAGTCTGTAAAGTCAGCCAACAAGGCTCTTGCAAAGTCAAAAGCCGCAAGCACTCCGACACTCGTTGCCGCAGTTCAGAGATCCGCAAATGTAGGTCTTTGGTTTGTGCTTGTTGCAGTTATCCTCGGTGCAATCGCTTTTGTATTCTTCCTTCGTGACAGAAAGCTTTCAAGATATTCAAGATATGTCGCAAGAAAGAAAAAAAGAGCCACCAAAGCCGAACTTAACGCAAGATGGTAATTGATACATAATTTGATTATTAAACAGTCGATTGTTCTGCAATCGGCTGTTTTTTGTTTAATTGAAAATGGAAAATTGAAAATGGAAAATTGTGGTCGGGCAGACAGTTTGCAAATTGAAAAGCATTGTTTCCCGACTGTTTTTTGTGAGATGGAAGTTGTTGTTTATTTGTAGAGGCGAACACGGTTCGCCGCTACATTGAATTGCGAAAAACAATTACAATACTACGCTCGGGCATAATATGTTTTTTGACATTACAAACTATCTACACGAATTGGGAACGGCGGCTCGCAGAATAAAAATGTAGACATTCATTGCACATTCGTGTTAAAATGTAAAATGAAACAGTCTGTACGGCAGAAGGGAATGAATCGGGTATGAAAAATACGGAAAAATCTGCTAATAAAATAAAAGTAAAAAAGTCGATTTTCAAAAGACTTTTCTTTCATATACTTGTGCTGTTCATTTTGGCTGTGATTGTTTCGGGTACGCTCAATTGCATTGAAAACATTCAGCGTACAAGGCGATTTACTCGACAGCTGACCGAAAGTGCGTCAAAGGTTGCAACCGAAACATTTGAACGCTATGATATAAACGCATTGCTTGATAACCCCGATTCCGAAGAATACCGGAAAGCCGTCAAGACCTTGAGGTGGATTTGTCAGACGAACCACCTTGAATATATGTACATTTACATTCCTGATTTTGACGAAAACAAGGTTACATATGTTATGACCGTTGCCGAAGATGACGACGAAAACGAAAATGTCCTAAAGGTGAGGAGTGCAGGTGCAGAGGTTGACCATAGCTTGTGGGACGCTGAAAAAACCGCATGGGAAAATCCGAACCTTGTCACAGATTATGAATATCAGAACGATAGTTTCGGCAGTTTTTACACGGCATTTTCGGCCGTTCAAGGCAAGGACGGCAAGCCTGTTGCATTAATCGGTGCGGACTATTCGCTCACGCAGATTTACACGGAAATCATTTTCTACACGGCAATGCGAGTTCTTGCGTTGCTTGTTGTGCTGGCAATTGTGTTCTTGCTTTTGATGCTGTTTGT
>CACXYD010000042.1 GCA_902771755.1 uncultured Ruminococcus sp.
AGAAAATTTCTGAATTTTTTAATAAAATGCATAATATATTTATTGACATCTCGCAAAAAAAATTAGATAATATAGATATGAATATTCTTTCAATGGGTATGTCTGCCGATTATTACGAGGCTATACTTGCAGGAGCAAATATGGTCAGAGTTGGTTCGGCGTTATTCGGTGCAAGGAATTATACATAATTTTAGGAGGATTATATAATGGCTGGTTTTGTAGATAAGTTTAAACGCATGTGGGACGCTCCCGACGATGAGTACGAGTACGATGAGTATGGTTATGCTGATGAAGGCGCAGAAGAAGACTACAAAGAAGAACCTGTAAGAAATACTAAAAAAGAAAGAGATCTCGGTGGCGGAAACAAGGTTGTAAACATTAATGCTACTACCAATCTTCAGGTTGGTTTATTCAAGCCTGAGCGTTTCGGTGAAGAAACCCGCACAATTGCTGATGAGCTTATGAAGGCTCACACAGTAGTTCTTAATCTTGAAGATACAAATAAAGATATGGCAAGAAGAATCCTTGATTTCCTTAGCGGTGTTGCATATGCCAACCGTGGTAAAATCAAGCGTGTTGCTACAAATACATACATCATTATTCCGAGTAATGTAGACCTGACAGGTGACGATTTACTCGATGAGCTTGAGAACAACGGTGTTTACTTCGGATGATGACAAACAGCTGATTGCTCAGCTTGATGACGGTATTGACCTTTGCCTGACAAGACAGAAACCGTATTTTATGCCTTTTATGAGTGAAAGGAAACAAGCACTTCTTGTTTCTGAACTTAAAAAAGCATATTTTGATAACTACCTTTTCTTTGGTGGGTATGATGATTCCGAGAGAAAGATGCTTGGCTTGTTTTTTGACGAGCCGAGTGCAGATATGTTTCCGATTTCCGCCATTGAATTTTCCTTCAGAAAATGCGACCGACTTACTCATCGTGATTTTCTCGGATCTTTGATGTCACTCGGAATAGAGCGTGAAACTGTCGGGGATATCCTTGTTGAGGACGGACGGGCTGTTGTGTTTGTAAAAACAGAATTGTCCGATTATGTCAAGTCTCAGATTTCAAAAGTCGGCAGAGTCGGTGTTAAAGTTGATGATGCCGATTTGTCAAAACTTCCGCAGGGAAGAGGAGTTGAAGAAAAAACATTTATTGTTTCTTCTTTACGACTTGATAATATTGTTGCCGCTGTATGTAAACTGTCACGAGAAAAAACAAGGACTGTTATTATGTCAGACAGCGTATGTGTTAATTTTGAAGAAACTAAAAATGTCAGTCTTAACCTTAAGGAGAATGATGTTTTTACAATTCGTGGAAAAGGCAAATTTGTTTTAAAAGGTATACTTGGAACTACGGGAAAAGGTCGAATAAGAATTTCGGTTATTCATTATAAATAAGGAGTGCAGATAAATGCTTACAATTGATGAAATTAAAAATATAAGCTTCAGAAAAGCCACTCTTAACGGTGGTTACAGAGCTGAAGATGTTGACTCATTTATTGATGAAGTCATTGTTTCTTTTGAACAGTTGAAAAAAGAAAAAACTAACCTTGTTCACAAGATTGATGTTCTTGCAACAAGAGTTGAACAGTACAGAGCAGACGAAGAAACCGTAAGAAACGCTTTGCTTGCTTCACAGAAGGTTGCTGATGCTTGCATCAGAGAGGCAAAGGAAAAGGCTGCAAAGATTGTTCGTGATGCCGAAACAAAGGCTCAGACACTCCTTGTTGATGCAAACAATATGACTGCTGCCGAGAAGGAGCATTATTTACAGCTCCAGTCAGATGCGGCTAATCTCAGAAATGAACTTATTTCACTTTACAGTAAGCATATTAAGTCAATTGATGATCTTCCTTCAACTTCTGATGTTGAGGCCTCAAAAGCTGAGCTTGACGAAAAGTATCCTACAGAGGATATGACAGCTCCTGCACAGCCTCAGGTTGAAGATGATGTGAAGATTGCAGTACCTTCAGAAATGAAAGCTGAGCCGATTGAAGAAACTGAAGAAGAAGTTTCTGCTCCTGCAAAAAGACAGAGCAAGTTCAGTCATCTCAAGTTCGGTGACAACTACGATGTAGCTGCTGACTGATTTTAATTTAGATTTTAGATATTGGAGAGAATATAAAATGTCCCAGGATTATAATTCAACACTTAATCTTCCAAAGACAGACTTCCCTATGAGAGCAGGCCTCCCGAAAAGTGAACCTGTTACACTCAAGAATTGGGAAGATGAAAAGGTTTACGAAAATCTTATGAAAGTAAATGAGGGCAAGCCTCTGTTCATCCTTCATGACGGCCCTCCTTATGCAAACGGTGACATTCACCTTGGCCATGCACTCAATAAGATTCTTAAGGACTTTATTGTAAGATATAAGAACATGGCAGGCTTTAAAGCACCGTATGTTCCCGGTTGGGACACACACGGACTTCCTACAGAACTTAAAGCAAGAAAGAAAGCCGGTATCGGTAACTCCGCAGAGATTTCTGTTGTTGAACTCCGTAAAATGTGCGAGGAATTTGTAAAAGGCTATATCAACGATCAGCGTACACAGTTCAAAAGACTTGGTGTAATCGGTGAGTGGGATAAGCCATACATCACTCTTAATCATGAGTTTGAGGCTGAGCAGATCAGAGTATTTGCAGAAATGGCTACAAAGGGCTACATCTACAAGGGCTTGAAACCTGTTTATTGGTGTCCTGAGTGTAAGACTGCTCTTGCTGAAGCTGAGATTGAGTATGCTGAAGATCCTTGCCATTCAATCTATGTAAAGTTCAATGTAACCGATGACAAGGGCGTTTTCTCAAATATGGGAATTGATCCTTCAAAGGTTAAGTTTGTAATTTGGACAACTACAACTTGGACACTTCCTGCAAACGTAGCAATTTGCGTAGGTCCGAGATTTGAATATTCTGTAATCAAAACAGGCAATGAATACCTTGTTATGGCATCTGAGCTTTACAAGTCTGCTCTTGATGAGGCAGGTATTACTGACTTTGAAGTTGTTGCAACAGTAAAGGGCAGTGAGCTTGAGTATATCAAAACAGCTCATCCGTTCCTTGACAGAGAGTCACTTGTTATCGTTGGTGAGCATGTAACTCTTGAAAGCGGTACAGGTTGTGTACATACAGCTCCCGGACACGGTGTTGACGACTACAATGTATGTCAGAATTATCCTGAGATTCCGATTATCTGTCCTGTTGATTCTAACGGTGTTCTTACAGAAGAAGCAGGTCAGTTCGCCGGTCTTACAACTAACGAGGCTAACAAGAAGATTGCCGCTTGTCTTGAAGAAAACGGTTCACTCTTTGCATTAAAGAAGATTGTCCACCAGTATCCGCATTGTTGGAGATGTAAAACTCCTATTCTTTTCAGAGCAACCGACCAGTGGTTCTGTTCAGTTGACGATTTCAAGGATGAGGCTGTTGACGCTATCAATACAGTTAATTGGATTCCTGCATGGGGCAAAGACAGAATTACATCAATGGTAAGGGAAAGAAAAGATTGGTGTATTTCCCGTCAGAGAAAATGGGGTGTTCCGATTCCGATTTTCTTCTGTAAAGATTGCGGAGAGGCTCTTATTGATAAGGATGCAATGCTTGCTGTTGCAGACTTGTTCGGTAAAGAAGGTTCAAACGCTTGGTATAATCACACAGCCGCAGAAATTCTTCCTGCAGGCACAAAGTGTAAGAAGTGCGGTTGTACTGAATTCGATAAAGAAAAAGATATTATGGATGTTTGGTTCGATAGTGGTTCATCACATGCTGCTGTTCTTGAACAGCGTGATAACCTTGAATCACCTGCTGACCTTTACCTTGAAGGTAACGACCAGTACAGAGGTTGGTTCCAGTCATCACTCCTTACATCTGTTGCTACAAGAGGCAGAGCACCTTACAAGGCTGTTCTTACTCACGGTATGATTCTTGATGATGAGTCAAGAAAGATGAGTAAGTCACTTGGCAACGGTATCAGTCCACAGGATGTTATCAAGCAGTACGGTGCTGATGTACTCAGACTTTGGGTTGCATCAACCGACTATCAGACTGATGTTCATATTTCTAAGGATATCCTCAAGCAGATTTCTGAGTCTTACAGAAAAATCAGAAATACTGCAAGATATATTCTCGGTAACATTTCAGACTTTAATCCTGATACAGATATGGTTGACTTTGACAAGGTATTGCCGATTGATAAATGGGCGCTTGCAAAGCTTAATGCCCTTATCACAAAGGTTAGAACTTCATATGATAACTATGAGTTCCATATTGTATATCACAGCATTCACAACTTCTGCGTTGTTGACATGTCTAACTTCTATCTTGATGTTCTCAAGGACAGACTTTATACAGAAAAAGCTGACAGCCTCTCAAGAAGAGCCGCTCAGACTGTAATCTATGTTATCCTTGACGCAATGACAAGAATGATTGCTCCGCTCCTTGCATATACATCAGATGAAATCTGGAAATATATGCCACATTCTTCAAAGGAGAATGCAGAGCATGTTATCTTTAATGAAATTCCTGAAAACATCGCTATTGATGTTGATGACGAATTCATGGCATTCTGGGACAGAATTCACGAACTTCGTGATAATGTTAAGAAATCACTTGAAACACTTATCAAGGATAAGACAATCAAGGGTTCACTTGAAGCAAAGGTAACACTTTGTGCAGGCGGCGAAACACTTGAATTCCTTAAAAAGGCTGAGCCTGAGCTCTGTGCCGCATTCATCGTTTCTGAAGTAGAAATCGTTGATAACGGCGGTGAACTTGAAATCAAGGCTGAAAAAGCTGAAGGTGAAAAGTGTGAGCGTTGCTGGGCTATCAGCAAGACAGTAGGTCAGTGCGCAGAACATCCTACAATTTGCTTCCGCTGTGTTCAGAATCTCAAATAATAACTATTACAATAAATCGGTGTGACAAAACACACCGATTTATGTTTATGGAGGATAAAATGCCAGTTGTTGCTCTTATAATCGGTGTGCTTTTAGCCGCCGTTGATCAGATAATAAAATATTTTGTACTGACTTATCTTCAGCCTGTCGGCTCGGTAACCGCTATTGACGGCCTACTCGATTTTACTTATGTTGAGAACCGAGGCGTTGCTTTCGGAATGTTTTCCGATATGCGTTGGTTCTTCGTAGCAGTTACCGCTATTCTTATTGCAATAATAATATACATCATGTTCAAGAAAAAACCGTCGGGGAAGATGTTCTATATTTCTGCGGCACTTATAATCGGCGGAGGAATAGGTAATCTGATTGACAGAATTTTTTACGGTTTTGTAGTTGATTACCTCAGCGTTTCATTCTTTCCGCCTGTTTGTAACTTTGCCGATTACTGCATAACGGTCGGAACAATACTTCTTATAGTTTATGTTCTGTTTTTCTCTAATGTTATGAAATCTGAAAAAAAGGTCAATAAGAGCGATGAATGAATTTAACCTTAATTGTGAAACAAGCGGAGTAAGACTTGATAAATTTATTTCGGATGCAAACATTGATTTATCACGCTCCGCCGCTGTTAATCTTATTGAGAACGGAGCCGTGCTTGTGAACGGTTCTGTTGTTTCAAAAAAGTACAAGCTTTCGCAAGGTGATATTGTTGTTGTAAATGTTCCCGATCCGACACCGTATGAGGCTAAAGCAGAAAATATTCCTCTTGATATAGTTTATGAAGATGAATACTTGCTTGTTGTAAATAAGCCAAAAGGAATGGTGGTGCATCCTGCGGCAGGAAATTATGATGGCACTCTTGTTAATGCGTTGCTTTATCATTGCGGTGACAGCCTTTCTGGAATTAACGGTGTACTCCGTCCGGGTATTGTTCACCGTATTGACAAGGATACAAGCGGTCTTTTGATTGTTGCAAAAAATGATTTTGCACACCGTTCTCTTGCAGAACAAATTAAGGAACATTCTTTTACAAGGGAATATGAGTCAATTGTATTTGGCAATCTGAAAAATGATGAGGGAACAGTTGACGCACCAATCGGTAGGAATCCTAAGGACAGAAAGAAAATGTGTGTTACCGAAAAAAACAGCAAGAATGCCGTTACTCATTATTCGGTAATAACAAGGTATAAAGGTTATACGCATATAAAGTGTAAGCTTGAAACAGGTCGTACTCATCAGATCAGAGTGCATATGGCTTATATAGGTCATCCTGTGTCGGGGGATAAGGTGTACGGTGTAAAGAATGAAAAGGTTGATTTTGAGGGACAATGCCTTCATGCAAGAAAAATCGGTTTTATTCATCCCAAAACCAACGAATATATCGAATTCACTTCGGAATTGCCTGATTATTTCAAAAAATATCTTAAGAAGCTTGAAAATATATCATCGCATTAACCTGAGTCTAATGGGATATATTCCGATTTTTTAAACTAAATTGAAAAAACACTTGCATTATTATTCCGTATGTGTTATTATATTAAAGCATTTGAAACCGTCGTAACTCTCGACGAGGTTCAAATAACGGTTTAACCGTCATTTTGATGTGACAGTCCGCTGCTCATTTGAGTAAGAATGTCGGAAAAATAAGGAGGATAAAAAATGGACGCATTAAAGACTATTGCTGCAGCAAGCGTGAAGGAAACAACACCTGAGTTCAGCGTAGGTGATACTGTAAAGGTATCAGTAAACATTCGTGAAGGCGAAAGAGAAAGAATCCAGATGTTTGAGGGTACTGTTATTGCTAAAAGAGGCAGTGGCGTAGCTGAAACATTTACTGTAAGAAGAGTAGCTTACGGCGTTGGCGTTGAAAGAGTATTCCCTCTCCACTCACCCAATGTTAAAGATGTACAGGTTGTTCGTTACGGTAAGGTTCGCAGAAGCAAGCTCTACTATCTCCGTGACAGAGTTGGTAAGGCTGCTAAGGTTAAAGAGCAGATTCGTAAGTAATTCACGAAATCAAAAGGGACTTTTAAAAGTCCCTTTTTTTACTATTTTTTCTTTATAGCAGGTGACAAAGTTGAAGAAAAGCAAAAATAATGTCAATGAGGCTAATATGGCTGTACTTCAGCCTGAGGGTGTGAACGATTCTTCAGATATCAATCCTGAAATGTATGTGGACAAGAAACCGTCAATTTCTGAAAAACAATTTCTTGTTGCAAAAGAGGAAGGCGCAATGTCCGGCTTTTATGACTGGGTAAGATGTATTCTGTTTGCAATTTCGGTTGTTGTGGTTTGCCTTATCTTTTTGTTCCGTCTTGTTGATGTTGAAGGCAGATCAATGAATAACACACTTGCCACTAACGACAAGGTTATCGTAACAAATCTATTCTACACCCCGAAAAATAACGATATCGTTGTTATTTCACACGGTGCGGAGTATAACAGTCCGATTATTAAGCGTGTTATCGCTGTTGCGGGACAGACTGTTAAGGTCGATTATGACAACGACCAAATTATAGTTGACGGTGTTGTTCTTGATGAACCGTACATAGAGGGTTCAACCTACGGTAATAACATAGGCGACAATGAAATTCCGGAAGTTATTCCCGAGGGCAAAATTTTTGTTATGGGTGATAACAGAAAGGATTCAATGGACAGCCGCAGTACAAAAATCGGTCTTATAGATGTTGATGATGTAATCGGTAAGGCACAGTTTGTAGTTTATCCGTTTGATCACTTTGGCTATCTGTACTGATACTAAAGATTGTAAAAATTTAATGTTAATTTGAATTTTGATATTGTGAAAAGCTTATTTCTGTTTTATAATAGAAATAAGCTTTATTTTTTACGGAGGGTTTTATGCCTCAAAAACCTAAACAGAAGAAAATCAAATTTAAAATTAACGATAAAAAAATCACAGACTATATGTTTGATTTTACACGGACAATAGTTTTTGTTTTTGCAATTATATCCGTAGCGTTTACTTTTGTTATCAGAGATGCCAATGTTGTGGGAAATTCAATGCTTGACACACTCCACAGCGATGATAAAATTCTTATTACAAATTTTATGTATGAGCCAAAATGCGGCGATATTGTTGCTATAAATGCCGAAAATCAGATTGAAAAGAGAATTATAAAACGAGTTATAGCTGTTGAAGGACAGACGCTTGTTGTGGATTACAGTAAAAATGCTGTTTATGTTGACGGAATAAAAATTGATGAACCATATGTTTCTTCGTTAACACGAGAACCGTCAAATCCGTTGCAGATTCCGTATGTTATCCCTGAAGGTTATATCTTTGTAATGGGTGATAACAGAATGATTTCTCTTGACAGCCGTGACAAGAGCATAGGTCTTATACCTGTTGATGATGTAATCGGAAAGGCACAATTTATAGTTTTTCCGTTTGACAGATTCAAATATTTATATTAATAGAAATTTTTAAAGGATGTACATATATGAGTGAAATGCAGACTATTCAATGGTTTCCGGGCCATATGACCAAAACTAAAAGACAGATTCAGTCAAGCCTTAAACTTGTTGATGCTGTCGCAGAAATTATTGACGCAAGAATTCCTGTCAGCAGTCGTAATCCCGACCTTGCAAAGCTTGTTCAGAACAAGCCGAGAGTAATTCTCCTCAATAAATGTGACATGGCTAATCAGACTGCTACAAAAATGTGGATTGATTATTTTAAAAAACAGAATCTTGTTGCTATTCCCGTTGACTGTAAAAGCGGCAGAGGTCTTGATAAATTTGCTCCTGCAGTTAATACTGTTATGAGCAAAAAAATTGCAAGATTAAAAGAAAAAGGAATGGTAAATCCAACAATCAGAATTATGATTGTCGGTATTCCGAATGTAGGCAAGTCCTCTTTTATCAATAAAATGGTGAAGAAAAACCGTGCAAAGGTTGAGGACAGACCGGGCGTTACAAGAGGTAATCAATGGTACACAATTGCAAAGAATCTTGAAATGCTCGACACCCCGGGTGTACTCTGGCCAAAGTTTGACGATAAGATAGTCGGTGAGCATCTTGCATTCACAGGTGCGGTTAAAGACCAAATTCTTGATATCGAACTCTTGGCGGTAAGACTTCTTGATTTTATCAAAGAACTCAAACCTGCTGACTTTATATCAAGATTCAAATTAGAAAACGAAGATATCGAAAATATTGATTCATACGAACTTTTGAAAATGATTGGCAAAAAGAGAGGTATGCTTGTTTCAGGCGGTGAGATAGATACCGAGAGAGCCGCAATTATGTTGCTTGATGAATTCAGAAGTGCAAAGCTTGGCAGAATTACAGTTGAAATGCCACAAGGGAGATAACAATGGATTGGCTTGAATATGAAAACAAAAATATTGCAAGAGGTTTTCTGAATGTCTGCGGTGTTGATGAAGCAGGCAGAGGACCGCTTGCAGGACCTGTATGCGCCGCTGCCGTTATACTTCCTGAAAATACTGTTATCGAAGGAGTCAATGATTCAAAAAAGCTTTCCGAAAAAAAGAGAGAGGCTTTATTTGATGTAATAAAGGAACAGGTTTTAGCATACAGCATTGCCTTTGCAAGCGTTGAAGAAATTGAGGAGATGAACATTCTTAATGCTACTATGCTTGCAATGAAACGAGCAGTTGAAGGGCTTGAACCAAAGGCTGACTATGCTATGGTTGACGGCAACAGAATGCCTCCGTTATCTATTGAAGGCGAATGTATTGTAAAAGGCGATGCAAAGTCAATGTCAATCGCCTGTGCATCCATTCTTGCCAAGGTATCAAGGGACAGACTTCTTTACGAATACGACAAAGAATTTCCTCAGTACCTTTTTGCAAAGCATAAAGGTTACGGCACAAAGGCTCATATTGAGGCAATTCTTAAATACGGTCCATGCAAGTACCACAGACCGAGTTTTTTGAAGAAAATATATAATAAGAAATGATTTTTACTACGAAACAGACAGGCGATAAAGGAGAGGCTTATGCCGCAAAATATCTGAAAAAACATAAGTATAAAATTATTGCCAGAAATTACAAAAAACCTTATGGCGAAATAGATATCATAGCCGAGAATAAGGAAGTAATTGCCTTTGTTGAGGTTAAAACAAGGAAAGAAAATTCCCTTACACAACCTGTTGATGCGGTCAATCGTAAAAAGCAAATGAAAATTGCAAAAACTGCCGATATGTATATGTATGAAAACAATATAGATAAAGAATGTAGATTTGATGTGTGCGAAGTTTTTGTCAATAGTGATAATCTTAAACTTGTCGGCATTAACTATATTGAAGATGCATTCTGACGGGAGGTTGCTATGAATTTTTTTGACTTGCATTGCGACACGCTCTATAAGGCAGTAACCGAAAAGTCCGAACTTGACAATCCCTCATATGAAGTGAAATTAAATAATGATTCCGAATCCAACAAGTTACAATGCTATGCTATATGGTTGCCTGATACACTTGACGGTAATGCGGCGGAAAAATTGTTCTTTGAATCGGCTGATTATCTGAAATCTGAATGTAATCGACTTGGAATTGAATTGTTCGGCATTGGTGAATTTACAGACAATGCCTTTTCAAAGTATCAAAACTCAGCTTTTTTTACAGTAGAAAACGGAAAGGCATTGAACGGTAAAATTGAGAATGTAAAGCGATTTGCAGAACTCGGTGTCAGAATAATGACTCTTACCTGGAATCAAAAGAATAAAATCGGTTCAGGTGTATTATCGGATAATAAATGCGGTTTGACTGACTTCGGAAAACTTGCAGTAGCCGAAATGGAAAAACACGGTATTATAATTGATATATCACACGCAAGCGATGAACTGTTTTATGATGTTGTCAATCATACAAATAAGCCGTTTATCGCAACTCATTCCGATTCACGGACAATTACACAAAATCCGAGAAATCTTACAGATGAGCAGATTAAAATCATAGTCAGCAGAGGAGGAATTATAGGTCTTAATCTGCACAATGCTTTTCTTAATAATAATCCCTGTAAAGCATGTATGAACGATATTTTTAAGCATTGCGAATATATGATGTCACTCGGATGCGAAAATTCTCTTTGTTTCGGTACGGATTTTGACGGTTGCGATTTGTCGAAAGATATTGTAGGAAGCGATTCAATCGGCGAAATTTATGAACTTTTTCTTAGAAATAACTACAATGAAAGCGTTTT
>CACXYD010000043.1 GCA_902771755.1 uncultured Ruminococcus sp.
CCGAGGAGTTCTGAAAGTCTTACTGCTACAGGAGCGAGTGAGAACTTCTCTTCGGGACCGTTCTTCGGCTTGCCGAGGTGTGAGCAAAGGATAACCTTGCCGCCGTCAGCGATAAGCTTCTTGATTGTAGGAAGAGCTGCTGTAATTCTGTTGTCGTTTGTGATTACGCCGTCTTTGAGCGGTACATTGAAGTCACAACGAACAAGAACTTTTTTACCTTTTACATTGATGTCATCAACAGATACTTTGTTGAGCTGCATAATATACATTCCTTTCGTGTAAGAAGAAATTTGTAAAAATTTAGTATTTTTACAGTCACCATTATTATATATCAAAAACCCCTTTTTATCAATAGAAAACTTTAAAAATTTCGCTTGCCGAGGTATTTTTTGCATTGCCTTTACAAATACTGATTTTAAGGAAGTTTAAGAGTCTTATTTTTATTCTTATGTCATATTGTTGAGGTCACTCCACTTGTGATTGTGAAGTTCGCCCTTGTTCTGCAAAGCGGGATAATCCCATTGTCTTAACACTTCATATGCCGCAATTGCAACCGAGTTTGAAAGATTAAGACTTCTCGCCTCGTCAATCATAGGCAGTCTTAAAGTGTCATCGGGATGCTGCATTAAAAGTTCCTCGGGCAGACCTTTTGTTTCCTTGCCAAAGAGAAGGTAGCAGTTGTCGGGATACTCAACATCGCTGTGGCGGTGAGTTCCTTTTGTCGAAAAGAAAAAGTATTTTCCGCCCTTTGTTTTTTCAAAAAAGTCGTCAATGTTTTCATAATATGTGATGTCAAGCAAGTGCCAGTAGTCGAGTCCTGATCTTTTGAGTTTTTTGTCATCGGGTTCAAAACCCATAGGCTTAACAAGATGAAGTCTTGTTCCCGTTGCGGCACAGGTTCGTGCCACATTGCCCGTGTTCTGCGGGATTTCGGGTTCAACAAGCACAAGATTGAGAGTTGCCAAAAGTTATCACTCCAATTTTTATTATTCCATTGTTTTTCTGTTTAAATACATTTTAAATCGTAAACAATAATAATGCAAGTTTTTTTGACAAAGCCGTGTGACAAAGATGAAAAAACACACATTTTGTCAATGAATTTGCAAGAAAGGGGAGGTGTGATTATGAATTCAAGTCCAATGATGAATATGATGAAAGGTGTTGCAATAGGAATGACGGCAGGTGTCTGCGTGGGTATTGTCGGCAAAAATATGGTTGACAGCAACCCAAAACTCAAGAAAAAGGCAAACAAAGCCTTTAAGACAATGGAGTCGGTCCTCGACACCGCACAGTATATGTTCAGATGATTTTTGCGGATTTTTATTGTTTTAGTGTTTAAGCTTTAATGTTCTCTGCCGCAAACAAAAGGGATGTCGCAATTTTAGCGGCATCCCTTTGTTGTTATTGCAATTAAAATTCTGTAAAAGAACAAATCTGTAGGGGCGGTCATCGGCCGCCCGCATGGCGAGTCGCCGTTTCCTATTCGAGAAGATAGTTTGATAAAAAAATAAATTTAATGCCCGAAATATTGTAGCGGCGAACCGTGTTCGCCAATCAATTCGTGTGCAAACACGAATTGAACAAACGGTTTATTGTTTTGGTAACATAGTCAACTGTATGTACATATATGTTATTTTCTTGTTCTAAGTCGAACTGATTTTACAATCGTTTCGATTGGCGATCGCTGATCGCCGCTACAAATAATACACAACTTTTATCTTATCAGATATTTTTGTTTAAACATATAATTTCATCAAGGCGGGCGTCCGATGAACGCCCCTACTGGACACACAGAAAATTTGCACAACAATAAACCCCCGATTATGCAATCGGGGGTTATTTTACTATTAATCAATATTTAATTCAATCAGCTTGTGTAGCCGAGGGGATCCATTTTTTCGCCGTTAAGACGGATTTCAAAATGGAGGTGAGGGCCTGTTGAGTTGCCTGTTGAACCGACATAACCGATGAGGTCGCCCTGATTTACATACTGACCTGTTACTGCAACGAGTGAACTGCAATGACCGTAAAGTGTTGTGTAGCCGCTGCCGTGGTCGATGATAACATAGTTGCCGTAGCCGCTGTTGTCACCGCCTGAGAATGTTACAGTACCGCTTGCGGATGCGTAAATAGGCTGTCCGTAAACACCGCTGTCAGAAATGTCAAGTCCGCCGTGAAGTCTGCCCCAGCGTGTGCCGAAACTGCTTGTCAATGTATGTGTGTAGGGGAGTGGCCATGCAAACATACCCGATGAACTTGTTGTGTAGCTTGAAGATGAATTTGAACTTGAACTTGATGAAGAACTGCTGTCTGATGAGGTTGAAGATGAACTTGTGCTTGATGAAGTATCTTCAGCCTTGCCCTTTACAACAACTTCGTCAACTGCCTCTTTAAGAGTTTTTGCGTCAGTCTGAACTGCGTCAGTCTGAACACCGTCAACATATGTAGTTCTTACTGTTACTTCTTCTTCGCCCTTGACACCCTTTGTGGTAACCTTTTTGTATGAAGTGGATTTGTCCTCGTCATACTTTACCTTTGTGTCATAAGCAACATCTCTTGTGTAAACAATGTCTGTTGAAAGTGAGATTGAGAACTTGCCGTCTGCAAGTGCCATAATCTCGTCTGCGGTAATAAGGTCTGTACCGCTTGCGTTACCTGTTACAACCTCTACCGAATTTGCAAACTCGGTTGTTGTTTCGTCATCGTAATCCTTGCGGTAATCAACAAGAACCTGATCAAGGTCTGCATTGAGCTGATCAATTTCCTCAGTTGCACCGATGAATTCGCCGTCAATATAAAGACTTGCACATGACGGTGAAATTGCCTTGAGGTTTGCCGATGCCGATTCACTGTCAATCTCGGTACGGGGAACAGCCTCGTCACTTGTTGCAACAACTGCAGATGCCTTTACGCTGTCGCTGTTGTTGTCATTACCGCCTGTTTTCATATCAAGTGCGCTTGCAACCGTAACACATGAAAGTGTGATTGCACTGAAACATGCAACTACTGCAAGCACTGCCTTTTTCTTGAGCAACTTCTGTGAACGGATTGCCGACGGTGCAATGTGAGCGTACTGTTTTTCGCTTTTGAACGAAAGTCCCGATACAATCTCTCTTGCACTCTTTGTTGTGCCGTTTCTTGATTCGTTGAATGCTCTGTCAATGGCTGATATCGGTGTTTTTGCTTTCTTTGACGGATTAACAGACTTGATTGTAACAGACTTTAAAGAACCCTTCCTGTTCTTAATTGCCTGTGCGAGTTTTGCGGCGGTGTTCTTTGACATTCTTACAACCGACTTTGCACAAAATGTTGTTGCTCTTTTTACAAAGCGAACAGTTTTCTGTGCAGTTGTAAGCTCACGCTTGCAAACTCTGCGCTTTTTTGTCGGAAGACTCTCGATTTCATTGAAACCTTCCAAACCAATGAACTTTGTCTCCAAAATAATTTCTCCTATCTCATTAACCGTTACATTTTTGTAACAAACACGATACCTTTATTATACCAAATAGTTACGAAATTGCAATATAAGAATTAAAAAATGTCATAATTAATAATAAGACAGGGGATGAGGTTACAAAAAACAGGGTAAATTAAACAATAATTCCCTATGTTAATTATACTGTAAGTTATCGACTGTGTAATCCTTTAACAAAGAGTAATATTTATTTAACTCTTTCAAAGCGCCGTCAAGGTCGTGTTCAAGGTAGTTTCCGCACTCAATTGCCGTTGTTCCGGGGATTTCACCCTTGTGTTCCGCACACTGCTTTATTGTGTCTTTGATAAGCTGTAATGCGTCCTCCTCCGACATATCACGAACGAGAAAATAGAAACCTGTTCTGCATCCCATAGGTCCAAAGTAGATTACATTGTCGGCAAATTTGCTGTTGCGGGCATATGTTGCAAAGAGGTGTTCAATTGTGTGCATAACGGGATTCGGAAGATACGGCGGTGTGTTCGGCTTTACAAAACGCATATCATAGGTTGTAATGTCGCCGTCAATTCTTGAAATGTAAACACCCGGCATAAGAGTGTTGTGGTTGATTGTAAAACTTGCTATCTTTTTCATATATATTATTCTTTCGGTTGTATTCATTCAAGCATCCATCTGCTCATTGCCATTTTTGTCAGCAGGTCGGCATAACTCATACCAACCTCTCTTGCGGCAATCATTGTGAGGCTGTCAAGATTTTGTCTGTGCGGTCTTGAAGCACCCGTCATGTTCGGCTTGAGGTTGAAGTCAAAAATTTTATACTTTCCGCCTTCATCGGCACGGCAGTCAACACGGATGAGCGCCTTCAAGCCGAGCAGTATAAAAGCCTGTTCGCAGCTTTTGCGGATTGAAATTATGTTTTCGTCATCGGGAATAACTCGGCTGTTTTCGGTAACGGGAACATCGCCATTATAAGGGGCGACACCGCCTTTCTGGTTGAACCTTTCAACAGCAGGCAGACTCTTGCCGTCAGGCATTACGGTGACGGTTATTTCCTTACCGCAGAGAAATTCCTCGGCAATGAACCTTGTGCCGTAGACTTCCTTTGCAACAAGGCTGTTAAAGCTGTTTGTAAAATCTTCTTTGCTGTTGCATTTTGTAACACCCTGACTGCCTCTGCCTCTTATCGGCTTGATGATGCAGGGAAAATGTTCGGGAAAATCTTCGTCTGTGAGTGCAATTTTACTCTCTGCAACAGGCAGTTTGTACGATTGTAACACCCCGTTTGTGTAAAATTTGTCGTCATAAAGCGATGCATCAGAAGGCTTTTGTCCGATTACATAAATACCCTTGAAATTCTCAATCGGGTGACCTTTGTAGATGACCGTGTTCAGCCATAAGGTGTCTGCACCGAGTTTTATTGCAGTTTCAATGCCCTCTTTTGTGTCGGGAAAAACCCAGTCAAGGTCATTTTTGACATCGGGATTTTCAACGGGTGTGATTATGTTAATGTCTGCGTTTCCGTTTTGTTTAAGGCAGTAGCCGATGTCGGCACCGCCGTCCCTGTAACCGCCCGGTTTCATAGGCTTGCGGATTCCGTCAACAACAGGCACTTCGCTTTTTTGATAAAGTATTGCTATGTTCATCTTATCCGACCTTTAATCGTAATCGGCAATATTTGTAAAGCAGATGTTCATATCAACATCGCCCTCAATTCCGTCAACCTTGCCTGATGAGGAATATTGCCACATAGAAAACTGATAATAGAATGTAGGAACATTTGCGTATTCGCAGTACCAAATGTCAAAATCTGCAAGCTGTGTGAGGTCATATTTAAAGTAAAGTTCCTTACTCGGAGAGTAGATAATCGGTGTGTAGCCGAGTTCCTTTACACGGTTGCAGAATGCCTTTGCGCATGCTGTTGCCTGAGCGGCTGAAACGCTGTCGGTTCTTGCATCATCGTCTTTGATGATTTCCCAGTCATATGCAACGGGGAAGTCGATTGTTTCATCGCCGAGAAGTGACTTTATATAGTCAGCCTCCTCAATTGCCTCATCGTTATTGATAGCCTGTGAGAAGAAATATACGCCAACTTTAAGACCTGCCGCCTTAGCACCCTTTATATATGAAAGGGCAGAATCGTCCGAATACATCTTTCCGTCAGAACCGTAGCCTCTGCCGCCGATGCGAACCATAACAAAGTCCACACCCGACTTTTTAACCTTGTCCCAATCAATCGTTCCGCTGTAAGAGGAAATGTCGATTCCCTCCATTGATGCGGCCTTGCCGTTTTCGCTGTAGTATTTGAAAGTGTCGTCAGATGTGAAGTTATCGTTGTTGAGTGTGTTTTTCGGCACACCGTCAAGTTCGGTAATCCAGATTTCTCCGAGAGTGCTGTCATTTATATGTATTTTTTCGCCTGTTGTCTTGACAGTTGTGTCTGTGGCAACAGTTGCCGAGGTTGTACTGCCCGACTGTGAACTGCTTTCGCTGTTGCTTGAGCAACCGCACAAAACCGATGTGAGTGCAAGCATGGTAGCCGTTACGGCACAAATAGTTTTCTTCATTATTTATCTCCTGTCAAAATTTTTTAACGCTGAAAAATGTCGATTTTACGGGCATTTTGCGTATCTGTTAGTCAGCATATCATAAAAAAGTGTTGATGTAAACAAAGAAACCGAAAATAAATATTGAAAATCTTGTGAAAATTAAGTATAATCTAAGGTACAAGTGTCCCTCGCCAAACGGCGGCGGCAGTCATTCGGAAATTTAATGATAACAATGTCTTGCAAAAGGCGACAAAGGGCGGTGAGCGAAATTGAACGAAACAAAGGTGCACGGATACCGTCACAAATCAACGGAAGAACTCGTCAAGGCAATTGACGAATGTACCTCACTCAGTCAGCTTTTTGCTCTCATCCAACACGAACATATCACCATTCAGATGCTCACAAGACCGGGTGCGTCAAATCTTGCACCAAAGATTTTAAGTCCGAAAGAGATAACAAGCAATCGTGACACACCCTTTGAAAGACTGCGCAAACAGGTTCGTGAATCTGTACTTGAGGACGAAAGAAGGCTTAAACAGAGCAAGCTGATTGCCGAGTGTGAGCGCCTTTCAAAACTGAATAAAAATGACAAGATAAAGTAAGAGTAATTAGTGGAAAATTTTTGAAAAATTTTTACTAAATACTCTTTATTTTTTGCTTAAAAACGGCTATAATCAAGGTACATCAAATAATGATTGGGGATGGAATATATGACATTCAAATTCAAACATGCTTTGGCTGCAATGCTTGCCGTGCTTACGGTAGTTTGTTCAGTTGCAGGAACAGTTGCGGTTTCAGCCGCAGAAACAGGCACTCAGCCTGTAACAGAGGCAACCGTGTCATCTGATGTAACAGATATGGACACAGAACCAACTCAGGCAACAGAACCCACCGAGCCTTCACAGCCCGTAACAGAGCCGTCAACAGAACCGACCACAGAGCCGCCCGTAACCCCTACGGTTTCTCCGACTCAGCCGGTTAAGCCGAATGTAGGCGCAATCAAGAACCTCACAAGAACGCAATATACAACAAATTCACTTTCGTTCAAGTGGGATAAAGTAAGCGGTGCAACAGGCTATGTAATCTACTATCGCAACAACGATGCACACAAGAATTTTTCAAGACTTACATACATAAAGTCAAATGCTTGTACAGTTAAGAACCTCAAAACAGCAACTTGGTATGATGTAAAGGTTGCCGCTTATGTTGAGCATGACGGTGTAAAGTATGAGGGCAAGAGTCAGACATACAGAACAGCAACTCTCCCGAATGCCGTAAGTGTTTCACTCAAGGAGTCGGGTTCTGCAATCACTCTTTCATGGTCAAAGAACTCACAGGCAACAGGCTACAAAATCTACCGTATGAGCGGTGACACAAAAGGTAAGTATGTTCTTTACAAGACAATCACTTCAAACTCAACAACTTCTTTCAGAGATAAGGGAGTAAAGAACGGCAGAGCTTATTACTATCAGATTAAGGCTTACCGTGCAATCAACAAGAACACTTACTATTCATCAGCCGCAAGTATTCAGTGTGTGGCAGGTCTTAATGCCGTTAATTTTAAGACAGACACAAGACTTTCAAGGGTAAATCTCACATGGGGCAAGGCAATGACTACTCCGACAGCATATGAGATTTTCTATTCAACTTCAAAAAACGGAAAATACACAAAGCTTGGTGAAACAAAGAATACTTTCTACAACACCAAAAAGCTTACAGTCGGCAAGACTTATTACTTCCGTATTCGTGCCTACAAGTATTCAGGTCCGAGCAGTAACCCGAAAAAATACAAGTGCCTCGGCACATTCCAGACAAAGAGTGTAAAGATCAGCAAGAATGCCTACGGTGTTTCGGTCGGCAATACCTATGTTGAAATCAGCATCAATCAGCAGCATATGTGGTACTACAAGAACGGCAAACTCCTTGTTGAAACAGATGTTGTAACAGGCAACTACGGCACACATGATACACCAAAGGGTGCATATTCAATCATCCACAAGGCATCTCCTGCAACACTTATGGAGAATTCCCATGTAACATTCTGGCTCCCGTTCACATCTGACGGTTGCGGAATCCATGACGCATCATGGCGAGCAAGCTGGGAATACGGCGGAACAAGATACAAAGGTCACGGCTCACACGGCTGTGTAAACACCCCGTATAACGCAGTAAAAACAATCTACAATAACATTTCATCAGGCACTCGTGTTGTTGTTTATTAATTTTAATCAGTAGCGAAAACTTGATAAAATAATTAAGGCTGACAGATTTTTAATAAATCTGTCAGCCTGTTTTTATATGAAAGTTATTGTTAATCAGTAGGGGCGTTCATCGGACGCCCGCTTTGATGAAATTATTTGTTTATTCACATGATTTTTAATGTGATGAAAAGTGTGTATAATCTGTAGCGGTGGTCAGTGACCTCCCGTCTGAAATATAGTCGCAATGCGTTGCACATAAATGTGCTTCCTATTGCTCGTTATTTCAGACAGCGCTTTGCTCCCTTTATCCGCCACAGGCGGCGGTCGCAAGGCTACCAATCGTACCGATTGTAAAATCGGTGCGATTTAACGCAAATTATGCCCGAGCGTAAAATTGTTACCTTTTCTACAATGCAATGTAGCGGCGAACCTCGTTCTCCCGTCTGAAATATAGTCGCAATGCGTTGCACATAAATGTGCTTCCTATTGCTCGTTATTTCAGACAGCGCATTGCTCCCTTTTTCCGCCACCGGCGGCGGTCGCAAGGCTACCAATCATTTCATGTGTACACACGAAATGAATAAGTAATCGCAGTAAATATTTTGTTTATTAACATATCATTATAAGATAGCAAAGACTATGCTTATCTTCGTTTTGGTTGCAAAACCAAAACGATTGGCGATCACTGATCGCCGCTACATTATTTCGGTAACTGCATTTCATTTATAAAATTTGTTTTAACATATAATTTATGCCTTTACTTGGCGGGCGTCCGATGAACGCCCCTACAGTATGACGGTAGTTTTGCGGCATTTATAAAATATGTTTTCCTCACGAACTTGGTTGTGTGGCGGTTTTACTGCACATTTTGCCGTCAACATCGGTGTAGTATTCGCCTTTGAGCAGAATTTGCGAAATCGGTACAATTTCGTAGCCCTCGGACTTGATTGCCTCAATTACCATAGGCAATGCCTCGGGGGTGTTTTTCGCACCGTTATGCATCAGAATAATACTGCCGTTTTTAATTTTCTTCATAATATTCTGCTTTATCTGCTCGGGAGTCGGATCTTTCCAGTCGAGTGAATCGACATCCCATTGCACGCAGTACATATTACAGCCGTTGACCGACTTTACAACATCGTTGTTGTAGTCGCCGTACGGGGCTCGGAACAGGGTAGGAGTTTTGCCCGTAAGCTCCTTGATTTTCTCGTTGCAGGACTGAATTTGACCGACCATATCGGACGATGACATCTGCGTCATGTGCGGATGAGTGTTGCTGTGATTGCCGACATCATGACCGTGCTTTGCAATATCTTTAACGCTGTCGGGATAATTCTTAACCCAGTCGCCAACAAGGAAAAATGTTGATTTCACCTTGTATTTGTCGAGTATTTCAAGCAGATGTTCGGTCTGCTCATTGCCCCATGCCGCGTCAAACGACAGGGCAACCTGCTTTTTGTCCGTGTCAACATAGTAAATGGGAATTTCACGCTGAGTAGCCGCACTCTGAACGGCTCGAACGGTTGATGTGACTGCAATTGCCCCTGCAAGCACTCCGATTAAAAGGCAGAATCCGATTGATATTAGATTTCGTTTTGTTATGATATACAAACGCATAAAATCCCCTCCATACCAAATTTATATGAAGGGGATTTTGATTTATTCATATTTTATTTTCATTGGGTGCGTTCATTGAACTATAGCAGTCGGATTAACCCTCAACATGCCATTCAATGCCGTCTTTTGTGTCCTTGACAACAACTTTCATCTCTTTAAGTTTGTCACGGATAGCATCGGCTGTTGCCCAGTCCTTTTCGGCACGAGCCTTTGTACGCTGTGCAATAAGTTCTTCAACTTCCTTGGCAAAGTCATCGTCAGCACCTGACTTGTTGCTTTCGGGAACTTTTGTAAGGTCAAGTGAAAGCACCTTGTCAAATTCGCCGATTACATAAAGCTTTGTAGCATCGTCTGCATCAGCCTTGAGAACATCATAAACGCAGGTGAGAGCAAGAGAAGTGTTGAGGTCATTGTCGAGTGCCTCACGGAATCCCTTTGTAAGCTCCTCAGCCTTTGCCATATCAGGCTTGCCGTCCCTTGAAAGAGCGGAAATTCTCTTGATAAGCTTGTTGTAGGCTGTAGCTGTGTTGTCAAGGTTGTCATATGAGAATGTGAGCGGCTTGCGGTAGTGGCTCTGGAGGCAGAACATTCTGTAAACAAGCGGATTGTAGCCCTTTTCTTCAAGAAGTGAAACTGTAAGGAAACCACCCTTTGACTTGCTCATCTTGCCTCTTGCATCATTGAGGTGAAGTACATGGAACCAGTAAGGACACCACTTGTGACCGAGAAAAGCCTCGCTCTGTGCAATTTCGTTTGTGTGGTGGGGGAAAGCATTGTCAATGCCGCCGCAATGAATGTCAAGGTATTCACCGCAATGCTTGTAGCTGATGCATGAACATTCAATGTGCCAGCCGGGGTAACCTACACCCCACGGACTGTCCCACTTGAGTTCCTGTGAGTCAAACTTTGACTTTGTGAACCAGAGAACAAAGTCAGCCTTGTTACGCTTGTTTTCGTCCTCCTCAACGCTGTCACGAACACCGACAGCAAGGTCATCCTCGTTCATGTTGCCGAAAACATAGTAGCTGTCAAGCTTTGAAGTGTCAAAGTAAACATTGCCGCCTGCAATGTAGGCATAGCCTTTTTCAAGCAGAACGGAAATCATGTTGATGAAATCGTCAATGCAGTTTGTTGCAGGCTCTACAACATCGGGACGCTTGATGTTGAGCTTTTTGCAGTCGGCAAAGAATGCGTCTGTGTAGAACTTTGCAATCTCCATAACAGTTTTATGCTCA